>NZ_JBHSED010000072.1:0-597 GCF_042651945.1 Cohnella boryungensis
GCGTGTTCCTGAGCGTCACGGGAACGCCAAGCGGTACGGAGACGTTCGAGGTGAAGGCAGCAAGCGCGACGTCGATCCATGACCTTGCGGGTAATGCGTCTCCGGCCAGTCTGGCGACCGGCGCGAAGACGCTGCAGGATCTGCAGCCGCCCGCACTGGCTAGCGTTCAGCGCGACAGCGACACGCAACTGACGGTGGAGTTGAGCAAGGCCGTTACGTCAGCGAGCGCAACGAAGGCGAACAACGGCGGGTTTACGGTAACGGAGACGGGCAACGCGGGCATCACGTATACGGTAAGCGAGATTGAGCTAGGAACAGATCCGAAGCAAGTCATGCTGACCGTTGCGAACCTCGGACGCTCGGCGAAAGAAGGCGTAACGGTAACGTACGCCGCCGGAGGCAACGGCACGATTGCAGATAGCGCAGGCAACGCCTTGGCGACGAATGCGACCGGACTTGGCGTAGCGGCATGGGACGTGACCGCACCGACGCTTTCGAGCAGCAGCGCCGTGTCGGCGAGCAACGTCTACGTCGACCTGACGTTTAGCGAAGGCGTGTATGGCAACGCGGCGGGCACGACGGGGCTGAGCGCAGGCA
>NZ_JBHSED010000073.1:0-518 GCF_042651945.1 Cohnella boryungensis
AGTCGTAACAAGGTAGCCGTATCGGAAGGTGCGGCTGGATCACCTCCTTTCTAAGGAGCTCTTCGGAGCTATAAAAGACCACGGCTCATATTGCAACCGCTAGCGTTAGTCGAAGACTAGAGCTCGGTTGGCAAAGTAGAGAGTGGCAACCGTTTCTTACGCTCAAGTTCAGTTTTGAAAGAACGATTCCCGCTTAGGCGGAAAGCGTCTTTCAAACCCTTGCACCTTGAAAACTGGATAGCGAAACAAAAGCGCGAAAGAAGAAGAGTATCATCTCAGCCTTACTAGTGTCATCAAGCGTATGGTCTCCATATGCAGGCGAGGATGTATCCCTTTTGTTCGACTCGTGAATGGGAATTGCTGCGCCGTCTCTGACGGAGCCTGGCAAGGAACAGTCACCGGAGAAGCAAAAAGGAAACATCCGAGCCATGGTTAAGCTAATAAGTGCGCACGGAGGATGCCTAGGCGCCAGGAGCCGATGAAGGACGCGACGAACAGCGATATGCTTCGGGGAGCTG
>NZ_JBHSED010000074.1:0-18238 GCF_042651945.1 Cohnella boryungensis
TATACTCATAGCTAAGTCTTACTAGAAAATCGTAAGTTCTTCAGTGGCCTCGCTTAGAGGTCGGGTGGCTTTCACTTGCGCACAACCTCCTCAAGAAAGCGGCAGTTGACCAAAAACAAAAATGTTGGTACAGGAATAATCCCCTGTACCAACATTTTTGTTGTTTAAGCATTATTTTTAATGTTTCCTCAGACGCTCCTCCACTCCAGCCCTTCGTTTCCGGCCCTCCGTATAATATCGTCCCAATCGAACAGCTGCTCGATATGGTATACCCCGCCGGGATAAACGCCTTCGTATATGGATTCACTGACAGCTGAAGCGATCTGCGCCGTCATCTCGCCTTCGTTGCTCCCTTCCGCAGCGTAAGAGAACGTACGGGCTTTCCCCGCTTTTGCCCCGCTGGCTTCCACCTGAATCGCAAAGCGATCGCTGCCCAGCTTGATGCGCTTGAGCGCAGATTTCGCGAGGCGGCGAACGGACGGGAGGCGAAGCGCCCGAAGAAGCCCCGTTCGCTTCGCCAGGGAAATCCCTGCTGTAACCAGCTTGGAATCGAAGCAAAGAAAGGTGCGGGCTTCCGAAGCGCCGAGCGTTCGGGGCAGAACATGCTGATCGGAAAAGTCGAACCGATAAGCCTTGCGGCTTCCCAAATCTCCGCCAAGCCGGAACTTTCGCCCGTGCCCGAATCCGGTCTGAAGCTGATCAAGCGTCCAATCGATTGCCGCATCGCCATGCTCCTCTCCCAGCCCCAGCATGATCGCGATGTCGATTCCGTCAACCTTGTCCAGCGAACTTGCCGCTTTCTTGGCCAGCAGGTTGGTCATTCCCGGAGCAAGCCCTACGCTAAGCGCAAGAACAGCCCCGGACTTGCGGGCCGACTCGTCGTATTGCTCAATCCTCGACAATATGTCGTGCTGAGCCGAGATATCGATATAATGAATGCCCAGCTCCGCGCACAGCTTCGCGATCGCAGGCTCGGACTGATCCAGACACATGACCACCAGCCGAACCTCCTCTAATTGCTCCGGCTGAAGAGGAAGCCCGGCATCCAGCTTCATCGGCAGCACCCTTCCGTTCGTCGTTGCGGCGAATTTCTCCGCCTTCTGCAGGCTTCTGCCCGCGCAGATCACTTTTCCCGGCAGCCTCTCGCCCAATCTTCTGCATAGGCTCCCTCCTACCTTCCCGTAACCGCCTACGACCAACACTTTATCTCTGTTCATCCAGCTCTCCGCCTTCCCATTTTGTATAGCATCTATACCACTTGTTGAAAAAAAACGCGTCCGATCAGGAAACGCGGCGAGAAGATTCCCGCCCCCCACGCTCGGGCTCCGCGCGCTTTGTGCGCACGCCGAGCAGCAGCAGGCCGCATCCGACTCCGATTGCGGCCGCGAATGCCAAGGCTCCGCGTATCGCGTTGGGAGGCAGCATTTCCGCGCTTGCGCCAGCGCCGATCATTCCGAGTCCGAGCGCCGATCCGATGACCAGCCCCGCATTGCGGCTCAGCGCAATCAGTCCGCCCGTAGCGCCGCTCTGCTGTGCCGGGGCATGCCGCAAAATGAAGCTGTTGTTGGGAGCGGCAATCAGCCCCATTCCAAGACCGGTCAGTCCCATTCCGACAGCAAGCCAGCCGACAGGCATCGAGGCGAGGAACAAAGCAAGGAAAGCCGTGCCGACCGCCATAGCCCCGAACCCGAAAAGCATCGGAGCTCGGGCGCCTATGCGATCGGACAGCCGCCCGGCAGCCGGTCCGAACAGAGCGAGCATCGCCGGATAGGCAAGCATCATCAGACCCGCTTCGGCGGAGGAGCGTCCGGCGTACCCCATTAGGAAAAAGGGCATGACCGCAAGCATCGTATTCGCAAGCGCGAAGGACCCGACACTGGCCAGCAGGCCGACCGAGACAATTCGCTGACGCAGAGCTTCGAGCGGCAGGAACGGATGCGGATGGCGCTTCTCCCGCAAGACAAGTACGATGAGCGCAAGCGAGCCTGCAAGCAAAGCCGCGACAATTGCCCCGGATGTCCAGCCCAGCGTCTGTCCACTTGCGATTACGAATATAAAAGCGCAGATGACCGCAGCCATCAGTCCCCCTCCGACCGCGTTCAGCGAGGACTTGACCGATTCAGTCGGACGAGCCGGAACATAGCGATAAGCGAGCCAGGTTGCAGCTGCGGCGAACGGCACGTGCGAGAAGAAGAGCCATTGCCAGCCCAGACCATCCGCGATGAATCCTCCCGCGACGGGACCCGTCATCGCCCCCAGGGCCACGGCCGAGCTTACCGCGCCAAGCGCCTTTCCTTTGCGGTTAGGAGGCGCATAGCGGACGACTAGAGCCATATTCGTTGCCTGGAACATGGCTGCTCCCGCGGCCTGCGCAACCCGCATCGTCAGCAGAATCGTCAGATCGGGAGACAGCGCGGCGGCGGCAGAGCTTATCGTGAACAACATATAGCCGGCATTGTGAATTCGTCCCTGCCCGTACCGATCGCCCAGCTTGCCCATAATCGGCAGCAGGACGGCAAGAGCGAGCAAATAGCCGGTTGTAATCCACTGAACGGACGATAGGCTCGCGTCGAACAAGCTCATGAATCGGGGCAAGGAAACGTTGACGACCCCTGCGGTGAAATGCGACAAAAACGCGCCCATGCAGATGGCTGCGAGCAACCTCGCGCGATCGCGTTCATTCAAAGGCTCCGCTTGATTCATCTGTTTTCACCTCGCTTTTTAGTATAGTTACTAAACTATTTGACGAAAAAAAACCGATCTACTCCTTTAACGCTTCGATCAGCCGATCGACGCAGCGCTCGAAAATCTCTATCTCCTTGTCGTCGAACTCCGTGCGAAGACGTTCGTAGAACCGGATATGCTCCTCTTCATGCGCCGCATAGGCCGCCTTGCCCAAGTCGGTAAGCCGGATCACGGACGCCCGCGAATCACGGGCGTGCGACACTCGCAGGACATAGGCTTTCGCCTCCAGCTTCGCAATCACTTGCGTCACTGCGCCCTTCGTGACATCGAGTCTCGCCGCCAGCTCGCTCATTAGCACGCCGTCTTCGGGTCCGATCGCTTCAAGCGTATGAATCTCGCTGGGCGTCAGTTCGCCGGCTGCGCCAAAGCTCCTCGGCTGCCGCTCAAGCCGGCGAAGCTGATGAATCAATCGCCCGATGTGACGGATGCCTCTATTCGATTTTGGATGAGAAGACTGTAGATTTTCCATGCATTTAGTTTAGTATCTAAACATAAGGAAGTCAAGTCCGTTACCAGCCTATTTGACGATAAGCACCGGAACCTGCGATTGCTGTGCGATATGGTGGCTCACGCTACCGAGCATCCACTCGCGAATCGGTCCGAGGCCGCGATTGCCGAGCACGATCAGGTCGCACTGGTTCTCCTTGGCGTATTCCAGAATGGCGTTGGATGGCGTACCGCTGAGCAGAACGACCTTCGAGTAAGGCAAATGCTCTATTTTAGCCTTGGCCTGAGCGATAATCGATGTTTCGTACTCCTTGATCTGCGCCTCGTACCCTTCCGGCAGAATCATTCCGTATCCGGCAAAAGTATAGGACGGCCTTGCGGCGACGTGTGCGACGGTCAGCTTGCTTCCCGGATTTCCTTCGACAAGCTGGAGCGCATGCTTTAACGCCTTTTCCGATGCCTTCGATCCGTCATATGCAGCCAGCACATTGTGATAACCCATGCTTATTCCTCCCGGGGGTTTGAATTTGATCTATCTAGTATAGCATCATTCTCCCCGCAGCCTGTAACTTTCGTCACATTTGGGCGCCGACGTCGGGGAAAGTATGACATTCCTTACAGTGCGATTTCCAGAGTTGTGCTACATTAAGGAGGACACCGCTTGTATTTGACAAAAGGAGGACTTTTGCATGCGTCATGATATGCTCCACCCTGCGGATCAGATTCTGCTGATGATGGACCGGATTTACGGATACGGCATGACCACGACTTCCGGAGGCAATCTCTCCCTGCTGGACGAAAACGATCAAATCTGGATTACGCCAGCCGGAATCGATAAAGGTTCCCTGACGCGAAACGACATCGTCTGCGTCAAGCCGGACGGAACGGTTGTCGGACACCATCGGCCATCGAGCGAATTTCCCTTTCATCGCCAGATTTACGAGGCTAGACCCGATCTGCGGGCCGTTGTTCACGCGCATCCGCCCGCATTAGTCTCCTTCAGTATCGTCAGGCGCATTCCCGATACGCGGCTCTTGCCGAACGAACGGCAAATTTGCGGCGAAATCGGCATGGCCCCGTATGCGCTGCCCGGCAGCCGTGAGCTTGGGGAAAATATCGCTGCGGTATTCGCCCGCGGCATCAACACCGTTATGCTGGAAAACCACGGCGTTGTCGTCGGAGGCAAGGATTTGTTCGAGGCGTTCCAGAGCTTCGAGACGCTCGATTTCTGCGCGCGCCTGGAAATCAACGCCAGAAGAATCGGCACGCCCGTCATTCTGACGGACGAGCAGTTCCGGACGACCACGCGCGGAGACGACACACCGCTCGGGACGTTCACGCCCGGCGTGTGCCGGACGGAGGAACGCGCCGCCCGCCGGGAGATGTGCGAGCTGATCAAACGCTCTTACGACCAGCGCCTGTTCACCAGCACGCAAGGCACCTTCTCCCAGAGGTTCTCGGACGGCTCCTTCGTCATTACGCCTTACGGCGCCGACCGCAAGTATCTTGAGCCGGAGGATCTCGTGCTGATTTCGAACGGAGCCGCGGAAGCGGGCAAGGTTCCTAGCCGCTCCGTCCATTTGCATCAGCGCATCTATGAGCTGCACCCTCATATCGACAGCGTCATTATCGCTCATCCGCCCAATGTCATGGCCTTCGCCGTTACCCCTCACGCGCTGGACTCGCGGACGATTCCGGAGAGCTATATTCTAATGCGGGGCACGCCGAAGCTGCCGTTCGACGCCGTCTACGGCGATATCGAAAGCACTGCGGCCGTCTTCAAGCAGGATACGCCGATCGCCATCGTCGAGAACAACTGCGTCATCGTCACCGGACAGAACCTGCTCAACGCCTTCGACCGGCTGGAGGTCGCCGAATACAGCGCCCAGGCCATTCTATCGGCCGGCTGTCTCGGCGATATCGTGCACATCGGTCCGGAGCAAATCCGCGAGCTGGAGATTGCCTTTAAGCTGCAATAGCGCAATAAGAGCCCCCTCTTGGGACTTGGCCGCATCGCTGGTCAAGCCCGTAGAGGGGGTTCCTTTTGTCGCGATTTCCTGCAAAGTCGGGCATGGGCTTCATCCCGCGCATCGCCGGCCGAAATAAAGAAACAAGGAGCTTTCGCCCCAAAGGGAAAGCTCCTTGTTCGGTTCGCGCGGCTGCTTAGACAAGCGATCACGCCTTATCCCGATGTTATTGCTGAACGGTCTCGTGGGAGGTGCCCAGTCCTTGGTCAATGAGCCGATACGCTCTCTTGACCTCATCGGGCCCGGGCTCCATCACGCCTTCTAACGGATAGGCCAAGCCAAGCTCTTGCCATTTGTAGACGCCCATGCGGTGATACGGCAGCACTTCGATCTTCTCTACGCCATCAAGTTCGCCCACGAAACGTCCGAAAGCGATCAGATCGTCCGCCGAATCCGTCCAGCCCGGCACGAGCACGCGGCGGACCCACATTCGATTGCCCCGGGCGGACAGGTGCTGCGCGAATTTCAGAATGCGTTCATTCGGCTGGCTGGTCAGCTCACGATGCCCTTCCCGATCCATCCGTTTCAGATCCAACAGAACCAGATCCGTCACATCGAGGAGCTCGTTGGCGTGACTCGCTTCGCAGAAGCCGGAGGAATCGAGCGCCGTATGCAGTCCCCAGCGGGCTTTACACTCCCGGAATAGCTCGGCCACGAACGGGGCCTGCAGCGTCGGCTCTCCTCCCGTTACGGTAATACCTCCGCCGGAGCGGCGATAATACTCTACATAAGGCTCGATTTCCTGCAAGATTTGCTCTACGGTCCGTTCCATCCCGGCTTTCGTGTTCCACGAATCCGGATTGTGGCAATAACGGCATTGCAGCGCACAGCCTTGGAGGAAGAGGACGAACCGGATGCCCGGTCCGTCCACCGTCCCGAACGTTTCAAGAGAGTGGATTCTCCCCGTATGCATCTTCCTCTGCCTCCCCTCTCTCTTGTCGTCCTAGACCGAACCGTGGAACGTGCGGTTTAAGACGTCCAGCTGTTGCTCGCGGGTCAGCTTGATAAAGTTGACCGCGTAACCCGAGACGCGAATCGTAAGCTGCGGATACTGCTCCGGATGCTCCATCGCGTCCAGAAGCTGCTCCCGGTTAAAGACGTTGACGTTAAGGTGGTGTCCCTTGTTCGCCGAGTATCCGTCCAGCAGCGATACGAGGTTGCGCACTCGCGTATCCGCCTCCCGGCCCAGCGCTTTCGGAATGATCGAGAACGTGTTCGAGATCCCGTCAAGGCAGCTTTCATAAGGAAGCTTGGAGACCGAGTTCAGGGAAGCCAGCGCTCCCTTGCGGTCTCTGCCGTGCATCGGATTCGCCCCCGGCGCGAACGGCTCTCCCGCCTTGCGTCCGTCCGGCGTGCTGCCGGTCTTCTTGCCGTAGACGACGTTGGAGGTGATGGTCAGCACCGACATCGTCGGCAGCGCATTGCGATAAGTCGGATGCTTGCGCAGCTTCGCCATGAAGGACTCTGTCAGGCTGACCGCAATGTCGTCCACCTTGGCGTCGTTGTTGCCGAATTGCGGATATTCGCCTTCGATTTCGAAATCGACCGCCAGCCCTTGCTCGTTGCGGATCGGCTTAACCTTGGCGTACTTGATCGCGCTCAGAGAGTCGGCGACGACCGACAGTCCGGCGATGCCGCAAGCCATCGTGCGCAAAATCTCGTTATCGTGAAGCGCCATTTCGATTCTCTCGTAGCTGTACTTGTCGTGCATGTAGTGAATGACATTCAGCGTGTTCATGTACAGCTTCGCAAGCCATTCCAGCACTTCGTCGTAGCGCTTCATCACTTCGTTGTAGTCGAGCGTATCTCCGCTAAGCGGAGCAAGCGCAGGTCCGACCTGAATGCCCAGCTTCTCGTCCTTGCCGCCGTTAATTGCATACAACAGACCTTTCGCTAGGTTCGCCCGCGCCCCGAAAAACTGCATTTGCTTGCCGATGCGCATCGCAGAGACGCAGCATGCGATACCGTAGTCGTCTCCGAAGTGAGGACGCATGAGGTCGTCGTTCTCGTACTGAATGGAGCTTGTGTCGACAGATACCTTGGCGCAATAGTTCTTGAAGCCTTCCGGGAGTCTGGTGGACCAGAGTACCGTCAGGTTAGGCTCCGGTGCGGGACCCAGGTTGTACAACGTATGCAGGAAGCGGAACGAGTTGCGGGTGACGCGCGTTTTGCCGTCCAATCCCATGCCCCCGATGGATTCCGTCACCCAAGTCGGGTCTCCGCTGAACAGCTCGTTGTAATCCGGGGTGCGAAGGAACTTCACCAGCCGAAGCTTCATCACGAGATGATCGATCAGCTCTTGCGCTTGCGACTCGGTGAGCTTGCCCTCGCCGATGTCCCGTTCGATGTAGATGTCGAGGAAGCTGGATACGCGGCCGAGGCTCATCGCGGCGCCGTTCTGCTCCTTGATTGCCGCCAGGTAAGCGAAATACAGCCATTGCACCGCTTCTTGCGCATTCGTCGCCGGACCCGAAATATCGTAGCCGTAGGAAGCGGCCATCTGTTTCAATTCGCCCAGGCTGCGGATTTGCTCCGACAGCTCCTCACGGTTGCGAATGACTTCCTCCGTGATTGCATCCGTCTCCATTTGCACGAGATCGGCCTTTTTCGCTTCGACCAGACGATCTATCCCGTACAGCGCAACCCGGCGATAATCTCCGATAATCCGTCCGCGTCCATAGGCATCCGGGAGACCGGTGACGATCCCCGCCTTCCGAGCCAGCTTCATGTCGCTCGTGTAGGCGTCGAACACGCCTTGGTTGTGCGTCTTGCGAATGTCGGTGAACATCTTGACCGTCGCTTCCGGAAGCTTGTAGCCGTAAGCTTCGCAGGCATCCGCAACCATCCGGATTCCGCCGAAGGGCTGAACCGAGCGCTTCAACGGGGCGTCCGTCTGTAAGCCGACGATCTTCTCCAGCTCCTTGACGATGTAGCCCGGGCCGTGGGAGACGATCGTCGAGATCGTCTCCGTATCAATGTCCAGCACGCCGCCGTTCTCGCGTTCTTGCTTCATCAGCCCCAGCACCGTATCCCAGAGCTTGAGCGTCGCTTCTGTCGGCTCGGCCAGGAACTTCTCGTTGCCTTCATAAGGAACCAGGTTAAGTCCGAGAAAATCGTTCACGTCAATGTGTCGCTGCCAGCGTCCGGATTGGAAACCTCTCCAGCCAGACGGCCTTCCGGCGCCTGCCGCTCCGTTCAATTCCTTTTCCGTAATCGCCATTTTCGTTCCCTCCAGGTTGTTATGCGAATTTGCCGTAAAAAGCGTTGCGGTATACGTCAGCCAGCTCGGTTACGAGCGGCATGCGCGGGTTAGCGGTTGTGCATTGGTCCTCGAACGCCCGATCCGCCAGGTAGTCGACTCTGCTTTCGAAGTCTTTCGCATCGAACCCGAGCTCTTGGAACGATTCGGGGATGCCAAGCGAGCGGTTCAGCTTGCGAATGGCTTCGATCAGGCTCTTGACGCCTTCCTCCGTCGTGCTGCAAGGCAAGCCCAGCAGTCTCGCGATATCGGCATAGCGCTTGTCGGCGACGAAATGGTCGTATTTCGGGAACGATGCGAACTTCGTCGGCTTCTCCGCATTGTAACGGATAACGTGCGGCATCAGAATCGCATTCGTGCGTCCGTGAGCGGTGTGGTACTGGCCTCCCCATTTGTGCGCCAAGCTGTGGTTGATGCCCAGGAAGGCGTTGGCGAAAGCCATGCCCGCGATCGTCGAGGCGTTATGCATTTTCTCCCGAGCCTTCGGATCGGCTTCGTGATACGAGGCTTCCAGGTATTCGAACACGAGCTGGATGGCCTTCAACGCCAAGCCGTCGGTATAATCGTTCGCCATGACCGATACGTAAGCCTCGATCGCATGAGTCAGGACGTCCATTCCGGTATCGGCGACCGCCGTCTTCGGCAGGCTCAGCACGTATTCCGGATCGATAATGGCCACATCCGGCGTTAATTCGTAGTCGGCCAGCGGATACTTGGTATTGCCTTTGTTCTTGTCGGTGATGACGGCGAACGATGTGACCTCGGAGCCGGTTCCCGAGGTTGTCGGAATCGCGACGAATTTCGCTTTTTCTCCAAGCCGCGGGTATTTGTAGATCCGCTTGCGAATGTCGAGAAACTTCATCTTCAGCGAGTCGAAGCTCGTTTCGGGATATTCGTAGAACAGCCACATCGCCTTCGCGGCGTCCATCGGCGAGCCTCCGCCCAGCGCGATGATACAGTCGGGCTTGAACTGCGCCATCATCCGCGTTCCCCGTTCAACGGTATCCGTCGAAGGGTCGGGTTCGACATCCGAGAAGATTTCAACCGCTACAGGCGTTTTCCGCTTGCGAAGGTAATACTCCACCTTAGCCGCATAGCCCAGGCTCACCATTGCCGCATCGGTAACGATCATGACCCGCGTGATGTCGGGCATCTTCTCCAGGTATTGCGTCGAGCCCCGTTCGAAGTAGATTTTCGGCGGCACCTTGAACCATTGCATATTCAACGTGCGGTAAGCGACGCGCTTCAGGTTGATCAGGTTAACCGCAGTGACGTTCGAGGTCGTCGAGTTATGTCCGTAAGATCCGCAGCCGAGCGTCAGCGACGGGAGGTTCGTATTGTAGATGTCGCCGATCGCGCCGTGCGTGGACGGAGCGTTCACGATAATCCGGCCGGTCTGCAATCGGGCCGAGAATGCGGCGATGACGGCTTGGTCGGTCGAATGGATAACCGACGAGTGGCCCATCCCGCCGAAGGCGACGACCTGAGCGGCGCGTTCGATGCCCTGCTCGGCTCCCTTCACTTTATAGCACGCCAGCACGGGGCTTAACTTCTCTGCCGACAGCGGATATTTCTCGCCGACGCCGGCTAGCTCCGCTACCAGAATTTTCGTGCCCGCCGGCACCGTGATTCCGGCCATCTCGGCGATCTTCACCGCCGGCTGGCCGACGATAACCGCGTTGACCGCGCATTTGTCCGAATTGATGACCAGCCCGGACACCTTCTCGGTTTCCTCCTTGCTCAGGAAGTAGCAGCCGTGCTGGATCATCAGCTTTTTCGCCGCGTTGTAGATCGTTTCGTCCAGAATTACCGCTTGCTCCGAGGCGCATATCATCCCGTTGTCGAACGTCTTGGACAGAATCAGATCCGTGACCGCCTGATCCAGATTGGCCGTCCGGTCGATGAAGCACGGCACGTTGCCGGGACCGACGCCGAGAGCCGGCTTGCCGGTGCTGTAGGCTGCCTTAACCATCGCCGAGCCGCCTGTCGCCAGAACGAGCGCAACGTCCTTGTGATTCATTAGCTGCTGCGTCGCATCGACCGAAGGCTTCTCGATCCATTGGATGCAATGCTCGGGGGCGCCTGCGGCAACTGCGGCCTCAAGCAGCGTTTTCGCCGCTTCCCGGCTGGAGCGCTGGGCCGACGGGTGGAAGGCGAAGATGATCGGGTTGCGCGACTTCGCGGCGATCAGCGCCTTGAACATCGTGGTGGATGTCGGATTGGTCACCGGCGTAATGCCTGCGATGATGCCGACAGGCTCCGCTACGACCCGATAGTTCTCGTAAGGATTGTCTTCGACAACGCCGACGGTTTTCACGCTTTTGATGCTATGGTAGATGTACTCGGTGGCAAATATGTTTTTCGTGATTTTGTCCTCGTAGACGCCGCGCCCCGTTTCCTCCACCGCCAGCTTGGCGAGCGTCATATGACGGTCCAGACCGGCCAGCGCCATCTGCTGCACAATTCGGTCTACCGATTCCTGATCCAGCTCCAAATATTTCTCCTGCGCCAGCCGGGCTCTTTCCGCCAACTGGTTCACTTCATTCAGCGCGGTAACGTTCGTGTCTTGTACGGGTTCTTTTGCTGCCATATTATCAGCCTCCTTGTGTAGTTACGAGCCAATATATTCGATTTCGTCCATAAGCCTTTCCACTGCGGGGACAAGCGTCTCGTCCTCCACGCGGAAATGCTCGGCGATAATCATCAGAACCTGGAGCAGCAGCGACAGGCAGTCTTCGGGAGAATCCACCTTTTCCACCGCTTGCAGATAGGCGTCGTAGAATTGCTTGGCGATCGCGTCCTCTTGCTCCAGCACGGCCGCCGGGCCCATCCTGCCTCCGCAGATTGCCGCTCTTGCGATGGGATAGATGATTTCCTGCTCCTGCGCAAGATGCTTCTGCCAATCCTCCATGAAAGCGACGAACTTGTCGTGAACGTTGCGATGGTGCGTTCCCCAGAAAGGATAATCGAAATTGCCGGGGTTCCAGCGCATAAGGTTGCACAGCTCGCGAAGCCTGTCGTGCAGATCATCGTGCTCTTCCTTCCACTGATCGTACCTCAGATAGAGCTCGAACAGCGGAGAGGTTACCTGTTGAGGCATGTTTTCTCCCTCCTGTCTTTTATCGGCATCTTGTCAGTGCGGCAACACTTTCCCGCCGAAGCCTTGCCCATCCTCGCCGTCCTTATGCTTGCGTCCGGCCGTCAGCTTCGTCCAGCCTTTGCGCAGAAGCGGCAGCAGGTAAGCGTCGATTCCGAAGCGTCCGGCGTTGGCGCCAGCCGTGAAGACCAGGAAGCCGAGAGCTAGCAGCCATGGATTGGTGCTGACCGTGCCTGCGAAGACGAACATCAGATTGAGCAGGATGCCGAAGAAGGCCGCTGTGAGCGTCAGTCCTCCGACGATCAATCCGATCCCGATCAGCGTCTCCCCGACGGGAATCAGGAAGTTGATGATCTTGACATTCGGGAGAGCGAAATGCTCCAGGAAGTAAGTATAGTTAGGGAACAGCACCTCTTGCGTAGCCCGGTCGGCGACAGGCTTGCCGATCGCCCCGTTCAGGAACCCCGTAGCATCGAAGCCCCCCGTCAGCTTATGCCACCCTGCCTCAAGCCATAACCATCCGACGTATATGCGAACCAGAGTAATTGCTGCGGCCGCCCAGATGTTCTCTTTGAACCATTTTGCCAACATCATAACCATCTCCTTAATAAAATTTATAGATGGCGGATTTGAACCCGGTTAACGTGCGATCAATAAGCCTTGGATCTTTCCGCCAGCTCCAGCATGATCTCCTCTTCCTCGCGGAACCGGTTGTTGAGCACCGCATAAGCTTGGATCAGATAGGAGGAGATTTTGCGGGCTTCCTCGCGGTTCATCGGCAGATTTGATTTGTCCAGCGCCTGCAAAAACTTCTTGATGTATTGCTCCGCCAGCTCGTATTCCTGCTCCATGAGCGTAAACAGATCCGGTTCGGCTCCGAGATAAGAGGCGGCGTGAGGGAACAGCTCGGAATCCTCCCACTGGGTATGCGCGCTCCAATGTCTCATGAAGAGCTTGACAATATCGTGCAACTGGCCGATCTCGCGGTTCAGCCTTCTATCCTCGGGGACATTGCGGACAATGCAGGCCTGCTCGTAGATGTTTCTCAGCTCCTGCTTCAGCAGCTCATGCTCTTGTTGGGCTCGGGCTACGGAGTTTTCGAGCATCAGCTCGGCAACGCCGCTGCCTTTAATCGTATGGTCAATAGGGACGTGTAGCTTCACCTGTGGATCACATCCTCTCTGCTTGATGTCTCTAGTATAAACCCGATCCCTTCGATTTCTTGTGAAATAAATCACATTGTAACAAACTGTTCTTAACTGCGTATTGCAAGCCGCCAAATTGCGCCAAGTTCACAAAAAAGACGCATCTCCCCTTGCATTGCGGGAAGATGCGTCTTATGCTTCCGAATTCCAACCAATCGACTTACTTGAGTTGAAGGTCCTGCTCGCGGGGCTGGCAATCCTTCTCGGGCCTCTGGCCTTGCCAGATGACGTTGTCGCCGTAATCCTTGCCCCAATCGTACATCATTCTCAGAATGGGGATCAGGCTTTCGCCATATTCGGCGAGCGAGTATTCCACCTTGGGAGGCACGACCGGGTAGACCTTGCGGACGATCAGACGATCCTCCTCCAGCTCCCTTAATTGATTCGTCAGCATTTTCTGAGTAATGTTAGGAATCAGCTTCTTCAGCTCGCTGAAACGCTTCGTTCCTTCCAGCCCCAGATGCCATAAAATAATGAGCTTCCACTTGCCGCCGATGACCGCCAGCGTCAGCTCCTTCTCGCAATTGATTTCCTTGAGGTTGATACGATCCTTGATATCGACAGGCAAGGCGCTTCATCCCTTTCGATCTCGATAATAGGAAAAGCCCCCGCCGCGTGCGGCGAGGACATTGACCGACTTATGACGTACTCCCATTGTACCCGATTTCACTCCAGATTGGCATGTCGGGTGAACATTTGGCTTGAATCCGCGTCGTGCTTGCGCATCAGTCCAAGCACCGTCGCATCGTAGAACACCAGGAGCGTCTGTTCGAACAAGGAAGCCATCGGCTGAATCGTGGCGAAATGACCCTCGCCCTGATCCTTCGCCGCCCCCGGAAGCTGGACGACGATATCGGCCAGCAAGCCAATCGTCGAGCCCGGGTGAATCGTCACGACGGCGACCGCTGCCCCTACGCTCTTGGCCTTCTGCGCCATAGCTGCGAGGCTCTTCGTTTCCCCCGAGCCAGAGCCGACAACAAGCAGATCGCCTTCGGCAATCGCCGGAGTTGTTGTCTCTCCGACTACATATGTCTCATATCCCAGCTGCATCAGCCGCATTCCGAACGCTTTTCCCATAAGTCCCGTGCGGCCCGCTCCGGCCAGAAAAACTTTCCTTGAGCTTCCGATTGCCTCGGACAGCCTGTCCGCATCCTCGTCGCGGATCAAGGAAACCGAACGCTCCAGCTCGCCAACGATTCGAAGGGCGTCCTTCATCCTTATTGACCGCTGACCAGACGTTTCATCTCGGCCGCTGTCGCGTTCTTGTCCTGCTGTCCGGTGATGCCGCCGCCCACGATAACCAGGTCAGGCTGAGCGCCGATAACCTCAGGCAGCGTATCGAGCTTAATTCCGCCGGCAATCGCCGTCTTGGCATTTTTCACCACGCGCTTGATCGCGGCCAGCTCCTCGAAGGAGTTTTTGCCGTCCGCTTGATGGTCGTAGCCGGAATGAACGCATATATAGTCTACCCCGAACGAGTCGATTTCTTTAGCCCGTCCTTCGATATCCTTAACGTTAATCATGTCCACCATAATTTTCCGTCCATGCTTACGGGCTTCGGCAACGGCGCCCTTAATCGTCGAATCGTCGGATACGCCGAGCACGGTGATGATGTCCGCTCCCGCTTCGGAAGCTTTCAACACCTCGTAGCCGCCAGCGTCCATAATTTTGAGATCGGCCAGCACGCGGAGATGAGGAAAGGCTTCCTTGATCTCCTTTACCGCTCTCAGTCCTTCGTTAATGACGACAGGGGTTCCGATTTCCACGATATCGATATGCTCGGCCACTTCGGCGACAACCTGTTTCGCGCCGGGAATGTCGACGAGATCCAGGGCTAGTTGAAGTTCCATGGGGTCACGCTCCTCGCTTGCGGTATATTTTTCACTGCAAGCCCCATTGTAGAGGGGTACTCCCAATTACGGAAGTAGGCACTTTCGTGTGGCATAGTTACCCGCAGGATACCGTTGAGGCGTTGCTCCGCGGTTTTTAGTCGCTTCGGACGACAATTTCCCGTTTCCCAGTCCGAACCGTCAGCTGAAAGACGTCCGGACGGCTGTAGTGCCCGACCGGATCAAAGTCGAATCGGCTTCTCGCGACCGCCGCCAGCTCCAGGTCGGCGATGAGCATGCCTTCCTTGCCATAGAGCGGTCCGGCAATGTATTCTCCCATAGGTCCGACGATCGCGCTGCCTCCCTCGCACAGCACCTCCGGACCCGCTTCGATCTCGCCGTAACCGCCAAGGTCCGTCGGGTAGCTCATCTTGGTCGCATACTGATTGCAGGATACAACGAAGCAGCGCCCTTCGCACGCGATATGCCTCAGCGTGGATTGCCAGGTTTCGCGGGCGTCGGCGGTCGGGGTCACCAGAATGTCGATGCCTTGGGCGTACATCGCCATTCTTGCCAATGGCATATAGTTTTCCCAGCAGATCAGTCCGCCGATCCTTCCGTAAGGCGTATCGATGACCGTTAGCGTACTGCCGTCCCCTTGCCCCCACAGCAGCCGCTCAGAGCCGGTCGGCATCAGCTTGCGGTGCTTGCCCAGCACCTCTCCTTCGGGACTTACGTACAACAAGGTGTTGTATAACGTTCCCCCGCCGAACTCCCTGTCCCTTTCGACTATGCCGACGATAAGGTAGACTGCCGACTCTCTGGCTGTGTCGCATAGCAATTCAGTGTCCGGTCCCGGAATTTCCACGGCATTGCTCCAGTACCTGTGCCAGTCGCTGCGCCCTTCCTCGCTGCGGCTGCCGACTCGCGCCCCGAAGGAAAGCCCTCTCGGATAGCCGGGTACGAACGTTTCCGGGAATACGACGACATTTGCCCCCTGCGAGGCAGCTATCGCCGTTGCTTCGCGAATTTTGTTCAAAGCGGATTCCTTGTCCATCAGCTTGGGCTCGGCTTGAATGACGGCTATGCGAGCATGCGATGCTTTCATGTAATTGACCTCCCATGTCGGGTAATCGGGCGCAGATTCCCATTGCTCAAGCTCAACAAAATGACTACCACCATAACAAGGACTTGAAACCGTTTTTTACTTGGATATCATCATAACGCAGTTCGGCTGGACGCGTACCCTCCATTCCCTCCGTTCTCCGACCCTCCACCTCGCGTGTCAGTCGATATGCAGCTCCATTCGCCCTCTTCGGTGGCGCAGTTCGGTTTTCTTTTGCCAAGCCGTCTGGTATGATGCAAGCAATCCATGTACAGAAAGTCGGGTGAATGGCGATGCGCCAACCGGATCGGTCGAGCGGCAAGCCTCTGTACCGCCAGATCGCCGATGACATCGAGCGAAGGATCGCCTGCGGGGAATTTCCTCCAGGAAGCTTGCTTCCGTCGGAACGAAAGCTCGCGGACAAGCTGAACGTCAATCGCAGCACCGTCATCCTCGCATATGAGGAGCTTCGGGCGCTTGGCCTTGTAGAAAGCCGCTCGGGCAAAGGCACGTGGGTAAGCTCCAACAAATGGGGAATAACGCCCACGCACAGTCCCAACTGGCATCGTTATGTCGAAGGCGGCTATTTTCTGCCCAATCTGGTGTTTCTCCGTCGAATCAGAGAAGCGCTTCGGGGCGATCCGCAGCTCATCGATTTCGCCAGCGGAGAGCTGGCGGCGGATCTTGCTCCGGGAGACGAGATGAACGCCCTGATGAGAACGGCCGGCCGCACCGAATATTGGGGATACGACAACCCGCAAGGATACGGGCCGCTTCGAGAATCAGTCGCGGCTTACTTGCGGCAATATCGGGACATTCAGACCACCGAATCCTCGGTCCTGATCACCTCGGGCTCCCAGCAATCGCTCTATCTGATCACGCAATGTCTGCTGTCGCCGGGAGACGCGGTCGCTATTGAAGAGCCCTCCTATTGCTATTCCTTGCCGATGTTCCAATCGGCCGGGCTCAAGCTTCTCCGGCTGCCGGTCGATAGCCATGGCCTGCAGCCCGAAATCATTCGGGAATTGTTCAAAAAGCATTCCATCAAAATGCTGTTCGTTAACCCCAACTATCACAATCCGACGGGCACCGTGCTAGATCCGCAGCGCCGGAGCCGCCTGCTTGACATTGCGAGCGAGCTGGCGATTCCAATTGTCGAGGACGATCCGTTCAGTCTGACCAGCTATGATAGCGTCCCCCCGCCCTCTCTCAAGTCGATCGATCGTCGGGGCTCGGTCATCTATATCGGCTCGTTCTCGAAAATAGCCGCCTCCGGCATGCGCGTCGGCTGGATGGTCGCCCCCCACGCCGTCGTCGATCGGCTCGCGGATGCGCGGCAGCAAATGGACTTCGGACCCAGTGTCATTCCGCAGATTATGGCTGCCGAATTTCTGAGATCGCCCGACTTCTTGCCTCATCTGGAGCGACTTCGCATGCGTCTGCTGTATAAGCGGGACCTGCTCGTGGAGGCTCTGAACCAGCAGCTGGCGGACCTGCTCAGCTTCACGGTTCCCGAAGGAGGCTTACATCTGTGGTGCAAGCTGAACGCGGAAGCGAACGACGGCAAGCTGCTGGAGGAAGCTATCCGGCAGGGCGCCGTGTTCGTTCCCGGCAGCGTGTATGGTTCGGAGTCGGGCTACCTCCGCCTAACCTTCGCCCGAACGAAGGAAGCGGAGATTCGTCCTGGTGTCGCCAGGTTGGCCGCCGCGCTCAAGAACGTCATTGGATAGACAATGGAGGGCCTTTGCCGCCGCGGATTGGATGGTTACAGCATCGGACAAATGACTTACATTGTCTGTATCCGACCGGGCAAGCCTATGTTTGCGGGACGGATTTCTTCAATCATCTGTGCTCAAACATCAGGAGGTGCTTCCGTGTTCTACATTACATTTTTACTTTTGCTTATGTTCGGAGGAATGTTCGCCATCTATCTGTGCGGCAAAAGCCTGATCGCGGCCGAAGGCGGGGAAGATTAAGCGGCTTGAGGCGAGGCAGGTGTCGTCTCGTCTCCGTCGTTGCCAGCGGTTTTATTCATGGTTTATAGTCTTACTGTTCTCTACAGCCAAAAAGGCGACCAGTCGGTCGCCTCTCGTGATCGCCATATCGCAACTTGGAACGGAAAAAGAAGGTATCCTGTGCGGGTCTCGAACGTCATTCGGATACATTAGCTGCAAAATGTACAACTAATTGCTGTGAAACTCATACAGGTTATCGAATAGTTGCATAATGTACAATTAGTTCCGGCCCTATCCCACTCTACAGCAGATCCGCCCCCCATTAGTTGCAAGTATTACAACTAATGGGGGAATTCGGCATTCCCGCCGCGATTTAGTTGTACTCGGTGCAACTATTGGCGTTTGTTCGCTTCTTCACCGCGGTTTGGTTGCGCTTTTCGCAACTATTGCCGCTCTCTCGGTACTCTCACCGCGATTTAGTTGCGCTTCTCGCAACTATTGCTGCGCTTCCGGTTCCCCTGTCGCGATTTAGTTGCTCTTCTCGCATCTATTGCCGCTCTCTCGGTACT
>NZ_JBHSED010000074.1:18248-130333 GCF_042651945.1 Cohnella boryungensis
CCGCGATTTAGTTGCGCTTCTCGCAACTATTGCTGCGCTTCCGGTTCCCACGCCGCGATTTAGTTGCGCTTCTCGCAACTATTGCTGCGCTTCCGGTTCCCCTGTCGCGATTTAGTTGCTCTTCTCGCATCTATTGCCGCTCTCTCGGTACTCCCAACGCGATTTAGTTGCTCTTCTCGCAACTATTGCTGCGCTTCCGGTTCCCACGTCGCGATTTAGTTGCTCTTCTCGCAACTATTGCCGCTCTCTCGGTTCCCACGCCGCGATTTAGTTGCTCTTCTCGCAACTAATGCCGCGCTCCCGGTTCCCTTACCTCGGCTTAGTTGCTCGTAATCTCGATTACTCCCTGCGAATCAAGCCCGGCAAACAATTCCTCGAAAGCATCCACGACCCGCGGATCGAAGTGAACGCCGCGCTGTCTCCTGATTTCCTCCATCGTCTCTTCGGGCGTCCAGGCCCGCTTATACGGACGCTCGTGAGTAAGCGCGTCGTAGAAGTCGGCCAAGGCCACGATTCTCGCTTCGATCGGAATATGTTCGCCAGCCAGCCTCTCGGGATATCCCGTACCGTCCCATTTCTCGTGGTGCGATTGCGCAATGACTCTCGCCAACTGCAGGATGTTGAAGTAGCTGCCGCCGAGAATGTTCGCCCCAATAGTCGTATGAGCCTTCATCCGCTCGAATTCATGAGGCTCGAATCGCCCGGGCTTCAGAAGGATCTCGTCCGGAATGCCGATCTTGCCGATATCGTGCAGCGGCGCCGCCTTGCGGATCATATCGACCTCTCTCAAGGGAAAGCCCAGCCGTTCCGCGATCCGCGCGGACAGCTCGCCCACCCGATGCGTATGCTGACCCGTCATATCGTCCCGATACTCCGCCGCACGACCCAACAGCTGCATCATCTCCAGCTTCGCTTGACTCAGCTCCTTCGTGCGCTCCCGGACGCTTTCCTCCAGCGTATTGTTTTGCTGCTGCAGCTGAAGATGCAATTCCCGAGTCTTCAGCAAATTGCGAATGCGCAGCACAACCTCCGTTCGATCGTAGGGCTTCGTCAGAAAATCGTTGGCGCCGAACTGCAGCCCTTGCTGCTTAACCTCGGGCGTCGTATCGGCGGTCAGCATGAGCACGGGCAAATATTGATCCTCTTCGCCCTGTTCGCGAATTTCCTGCAACACCTGCAAGCCGTCCCGTCCGGGCATGTGCAGATCGAGCAGCACGATGTCCGGGTCCACCCTCCTGATCATGTCCAGGACTCCATGAGGATCCTCAGTGCTGTATATGTCCTCGTAGCCCGCGCGTTTCAGAATACGCTCCAGCAAGCTTATGTTGTACTCTTGATCGTCGACTATCAATATTTTAGCGGTTAAGCGTGCATCCATTGGCGTTCTCCATTCTATTGTGCCTTGTCCAGCGCCGCTTCAATCTTGCCCAGAAGCCTCGGCAGTTCAACCGGCTTTGTATCAAAATCATCGCAACCGGCATCGTAAGCCTTGCGCTCGTCGCTCGACATGGCATGCGCCGTCAGAGCAATGACCGGAATATCCTTCGTATCCGGGCTCCTCTTCAAAGCCCGTGTCGCTTCCCAACCGTCCAGCACGGGCAGGCTCATATCCATCAGGATCAGATCGGGCCGCGCTTCTGCCGCAAGCTCAATGCCCCGTTGACCGTCTTCCGCCGTGAGCATGCGGTAGCCCTTGCGTTCCAGCCTGCGAGTCAGCATATCGCGATTAAGCTCGTTATCCTCGACTAGCAATATCGTACGCATTAACTCACCTCCCGCTGATTCAGCAAATAGCGCCGCACTTCGGAAAGAAGCTGCTTCGGCTCGAACGACCCTTTTTGAAGTACGCCTTTTACGTAGCCCTTTAATCTCGTGCGGTCATCCGCGTTGATCGTTTTCGCCGTCACGACGACAATCGGAATATCATGCCATTCTTCCCTCTCGGCCATAGCCGACAAAAATTGAAAGCCGTCCATCTCGGGCATCATCAAGTCCAGCAGAATTAATCCGGGACGTTCCGCTTCCAGACTGGTTAGAGCGTGCTTGCCGTTGCTTGCGGTCAGGACGGAATAGCCGTCCTTGTTCAGCAGCTTCGCCATCATCTCGCTTGTCGTCGCATCGTCTTCGACTACGAGAACGCTTTGTCCGCAAGGGTTGGGCAAGTAACGATCGATCGTCTCGACAAGCTGCTCCCGCCGAATCGGCTTCATGAGAAACTCGGATGCGCCCAGCGAATAACCCAGCGACTTGTCGTTCGTCATCGAGAGGATAACGACCGGAATGTCGCGGAGCTCTGGATCGCTCTTCAATGCCGCGAGAACGCTCCAGCCATCCATACTCGGCATAAGAATGTCCAGACAGATAAGCTTGGGCTTAAGCTGCTTCGACATTCGCAGCCCTTCCTGGCCGCTCTCGGCGAAGGCCAGCGTCCATCCCTCCTTGGCCAGATAACGCTGAACCAGCTGTCGATCCACCGGCTCGTCGTCGATGAGGAGAATGCTGACTTGACCGTCGATCTCCTCACTTCCGACCACCGGTCCGGCTTCCCGATACGCCTCCGTCGCAATCTGCGATTCGGACGAAGCCGGAAGCCAGAATTCGAATGTGCTGCCCTCTCCCTCCCGGCTGCTCACAGTAATATCCCCGCCGAGCATACGGCAGAATCTCTGGCTGATCGTCAGGCCCAACCCCGTGCCGCCGTATTGCCTGGTCGTCGAGGAATCGGCCTGCGTGAACGGCTGGAACAGCTTGGCGACCTGCTCGGACGACATGCCAATGCCGGAATCGACTACCCGGAACAGATAACCCTCCTTGCCTTCGGCGTCCTTGGATCGGACTTCGAGACGCACGACGCCGTCTCTGGTGAACTTGCCCGCATTGCTGAGCAGGTTGATCAGAATTTGACGAAGCTTCGTGACGTCCGTCGCCATCAGACCTTCGCATGCCTCGATCTCCAGACGATTGCCGTTGCTTTCGATGAGCGGCGTAACGGTCGTAATGACGTCCTCCAGCACCCCCTTCAACTCGCAAGGCTCCACGAACACGTCCATCTTGCCGGCTTCGATCTTGGAAATGTCCAGGATGTCGTTGATAAGCGACAGCAGATGCTTGCCCGATTTGGTAATCTTGCCGAGATCGTCGGTAAACGCCTGCTCGCCCATCTCCTCCGCTTCCTCCGCCAGCATTTCGCTGTAGCCGATAATGGCGTTAAGCGGCGTACGAAGCTCGTGGCTCATATTGGCCAGAAACTGGCTCTTGATTTTATTCGCTTGAATCGCATCGTCGCGAGCCTTCTCCAGCTCGGCGGTACGCTCTTTCACCAATTGCTCCAGGTTTTCGTTCAGACGCTGGAGCTCCTCGTTCTTAAGGTAAATCTCCCTGCTCTTGCGTTCAATCTCGGTATCCTTAAAGGAAAAGCGCCTCGAAATATAGATCCCGAGCAAGGACAAGCCCAGCGTAAACAGCGTTCCGCCCGAGATAAAATAGGCCAGCATCCGTTGCTCCATCAGCAAGCCGGTCGTGAGCTCCTGGTGGGTGCCGTGGTGGAAATTCGCCGCGTACATGCCCGTATAGTGCATCCCCGCGATGGCCGCTCCCATCAGAAACCCGCTGCCGATTTTCTTCCATACTGCGCCTCGCTCGGTCGACTTGCGGAAGTAAAGGGCCAACCACAAGGCCGAGATCGAGGCAACCAGCGCAATCGCGATCGATAAAGCAAACAGAATCGGATCGTAAGTGACATCGATCATCATCGCTTCCATTCCGATATAATGCATCGCAGATATTCCCGTCGCCAGGAGCAATCCGCCGATGAGCAGCTTGCCCGGAGTGACCTTATTGCGTCCGACGATCGTCAGCGCCACATAAGAGGCGACGATGGCAACCAGCACAGATATGACCACAAGCGTAACATCATAGCTGACCGCTACGGACAGATGAAAAGCCAGCATGCCTACAAAATGCATCGACCAGATGCCCAGACCCATCGCGACGGCTCCGAATCCAAGCCACACGGTACGGCTGATGCCCGCAGATTCGCTGACCCTTCCCGTCAGATCGAGCATCGTATAAGAAGCAACTACCGCCACGATGTAGGAAAAGACGACCAGAGCGGTATCGTAAGAACCGGTAACGTGATCCATTTTCAACCCACTTTCAGCTTTGGATAGACAGGGACCGCGCCTTGCGGTGCAAGCTCGTTTTCCCCTTATCATGTCTTCGGCAAAGCGCCGCTCAGATTGAAGAGAATTCGTGAACAATCGGCCCGAATCGGCTTGTTTTTTAGCGAGTGTGACCAAAAATCGAAGCCCTGCCTATGCCAGGATGACAACAAAAAGGATGGAATGCAGAAATCCTTCTTCTGCTTCCATCCTCTTCCGCACAATTACATCGTGCCGCCGCCGCGGCGAATGCTGGCCGGAATTTTCTCCGGTCCCTGATTGATATATTCGTAGATGAAGGTGCCGACCTTGCGCAAGTCGAACTTGTCGAGCTCCATCGTTCTCGTCCACGCCGTCAGCACCACCTCTTTGCCCTCGGGCATGCTGTCTGCGGGAATGGCCAGCACGCCTGCCCCGGCTTTCCGGTAGGCGGTCAGCTTCTTCAGCTCCTCCAGCAAAGCCGCATCCGCATCGGAGCGGTAATAGATTTCGATGTCTCCGTGCTCAAGATTGTGGACGAGCATCTCTGTGGCCGGTTTCGTTTCGTAGAATCCGAATTTCAAATCGTGAGGGCTATGCGTGCCGGACGTAGGCAAAGCCATCTCATATTGAACGGGCATTTCCGAATGACCCGCGCCGTAATTCGGATCCTGCCTGACGTCGATTGCTTCTTTGTAATTCAGGTCTTCAATATTGGCGCTGTCCGCCGCGTTCAAGAGCAGAGCAACCAGCACCAAAACAATTCCCGCCCCTAGGAGCGAATGCGCTCCCAGCCGCGCCTTGCGGCTCCTGCGCTTCAATTCGGCCTTCTTTTCCTTTTTCGCTTTGCTGTCGTTCTCCTGATTAAGCTTGGAGGCGTACACGTAAGCCGCGATCGACGCAAGGATGATAACTCCGCCAACAATTCCAACGATCATTTTTATTTCTCTCCTCTGGATGGTCATGTTCGTCTAAACACTACATCGCGTAGTTTGATTCGGCATAAAGAGACGGCACTTATCGTGCCGTTACCGCATTACGTTCCCGCCAGTACAATCATGCCGAGCAGCAGCGCCAGCACGCTCAACGAGATCGCAAGCGACCGCGCATCGAGTCTGATCGGCAGCGCCGGCTTCGGCTCGACGAGCTGCCGCAGCCGATAGTTGATCGAGCCGTCCGCGAAGCCCGCCGCTGCCGGAAACATCGGCTTGCTCCGCGCTCTGCCCAGCATTTTGAGCATCGCGCCTCCAAGCCCGGCCTCGGAGCCTGTACTCGCAATCGCATGTTCGTCGGCCGTTAGCTCGCATAGGATGCTGTAATTGCGATAAGCCCATCGGGTTAACGGAATATAACCGAATGCGTCCGAGATGAGACGCAGAACGAACAGCTTCAAGGGGTCGCGATGAATGCGATGAGACGCTTCGTGCGCCAGAACGGCCTGCAGCTCCCGCTCGTCGAGCAGATCGATCAAGCCGGTAGACAGAACGATGCGCGGCTTCCCGAACCCTGCGGTCAGCGCCACCATTCGCTCGTCCTCCAGAACCACGAGATCGTTGGCGCCGTGGCCGAACCGAACGGCCAGCCGGTCCGCGCCGTGCTTGGCGCTTAGTCTGGAAAGCCTGTTTCCATAGGTTCGATCCAGCATAATTTGCCTAAGTCCCGTATGAATCAGCCTGAACAAGGTATAGATGACCAGCGCATTAAGCGCAATATGAATCGCATAGTACAGAAACGAACTTCTATAGAACAGACCTGCGCAATAGTCGAGCAGATTGCGGTGCATATTCGCGCCCCATAGCAGGTGCGCTTCGTACATTGCCATCTGGCTCAGCACAAGCGCGGCGATGAGAATGCCGACAGCGAGCATGGCGGAGGAGCGTCTTGTCCAGAGCTTCGTCATCGCGGGGTGTTCCTCTTCAGATGCTGAATCTTCTGCTCAAGCCGATCCAGCAAGGATTGATCGACATCGTTCAAGACCTCGATCATGTGATTGACGACCAAATCCCCGAATTCCTCGTACAGATTTTCCGTCAGCTTCTTGGACTGCTCCTCGATAAAGGCCTCCTTGGACTGAATCGCCCGATACTTGGATATCCGTCCATCTGTTCTCTTAAGCAGAATGCCTTTATCGACCAATCGGTTCATGACCGTCATCACCGTATTGAAGTTAATCGGCTTGTCCTTGTCCAGCCTCGTTTGGACCTCTTTAATGCTCGTCTCTTCCGCTTCCCAGACGAGCTCCATTATTCTGGCTTCGAGCGAACCGAAAAATCGGTTCAGGCCGACCTCGTCGTATTTAAAATTTCGAATCGTCAACGGCGTCACCCTCCACTACACATTATAGTGTATCGGGACGAGCATTGACAAGTCGAGCTCTTTGCGCACAGCAGCCCCGGCCTGTCGGCTGCGCGTGTGCGCCATCGATGGGCCGGGGCTTGCATCTCTTGAATGGCTGCGCTTCCGCGATCAGCTCTTCGCCTTGTCAAGCTCAATGACGGCAGGCTTCTCCGCCAAATCTTCCTCTACGATGCCTTTGGTGGAATTTCTGAATTCCCGAAGCGTATCGCCGAACGCTCTTCCAAGCTGCGGAAGCTTGGCCGGTCCGAATACGATCAGAGCGATGACCAGAATGATGATGAGCCCGGACACGCCGATATTGTTAAACATCCCATCTCCTCCTTCCTTGTTAGACTGGTCGCCGTCATGGCTGCACGGCGGGAACGAGCGATCTCCTTCTATAGTAACGGGCGGAGAGAAACGCGCTTATCTCGAAGAGAACGAGCAACGGAATCGTTACCGACAGATGCGATACGAAATCCGGCGGCGAGATCAGCGTCCCGGTAATCGCCAATCCCACGTAAGCGTACTTGCGCACGGACTTGACTCTGTCCGGCGCGAGCAAGCCGATTCGAGTCAGGAACAGCATGACCAGCGGCATCTCGAACGCAATGCCCATGGGCAGCAGGAAGCTGACCAGGAAGGAAACGTAATGGTGGATACCGTATACTTCCGCCGCGCCGATTCCTTGATTCAGCTGGATCATGAAGCGGATCATCATCGGTATCGCCACAGTGTAGCCGAAGCCGGCTCCCGCCGCGAAGAGCAGGAACGAGATCGGGACGTAGACCAGCGTGCTTTTGGCTTCCGCCTCGGTCAGACCGGGGCGCGCGAACGCCCAGAGGTGATAGAGCAGAACCGGCAGCGTCAGCAGAACGCCCACCAGCAGCGCGCACTTCATGTAGACGACCAGGCCGTCGGTCAGCGCGAAGACGCTCCATTCCAGTTCGACAGGCCCCGCGTCGCGCTTGATGAAGGTCAAGATTCGCGGGGACGCGTACAAGCCAAGACAGAGTGCGGCGACAAACCATGCGGCTACGACGATCAGCCTTTTTCTCAGCTCTGTCAGATGGACGACCCAATCGCGCTCCAGCCGTTCCTGTTCCTGGGCTTGCTTGTTCGCGCTCACACGAGCGAACCGCCCTTCTGAATATACTTCTCTATGCCTTCGGCAGTCCGATAGGCCAACGCGCCGACCGTCGCTGTCGGATTGTAGCCGCTATTATGCGGGAAGTTCGAAGCGCCGCAGATGAATACGTTCTCCGCATCCCACATCTGAAGATACGAGTTGACGACGGAGGTTGCCGGGTCGCTGCCCATGATCGTCCCTCCCGTATTGTGCGTGGACTGGTAGGGGACGATGTTGTATTGCTTGATGACATCGTTCATCTCCGTTCTCGTCGCGCCCATCTGGTCGGCGATCTCCTTCGTCTTCCCGGCGATGAACTTGACCAGCTCGACATCCTGTTCCATAAAATCGAATGTCAGCCGAATGAGCGGCAATCCGAGCGAATCCTTGTATTCCGGATCAAGATCGAGGTAATGGTACCGATTGGGCATGCTCGCTCCCTGTCCCGATACGCCTAGGATACGATTCGCATTGTGCAGGGTGGACTGCTTGAATTCGCCCCCCCACTTGGGTTTCCCGGGGAGAGAGGGCTGGTACTGGATCGGCCGCAAGCCGGTCTGCGTGAACCGGATGTTCGCGCCGTGCAGGAACTTCAGATCGCCGTGATCGAAGTTGTCGCCGTTAAAATCGTCCAGGCTGCTGCCGAGCGCTCCCGCGCCCATTGCCATATTGAATTGCCGATCCTCGTAATAGGCCGATGTGCTCGCGCCGTTCACCTGATAAGCATAGTTGCGGCCGATCGAGCCCGTATCGTCCTTCGGATTGTAAGGCTTGCCCAGCTTGGACATCAGCAGCAGGCGCACGTTCGAGAACACGTAGCTCGCCAATACGACGACGTCGGCAGGCTGCTCGAATTGCTCGCCCGTCAGCGTATTGACGTATTGTACCGCTGTCGCCTTCTTGCCGTCGTGTACGATCCCGGTGACGTTGGCGTGGGTGCGCAGCTCGAACTTCCCAGATTTCTGGGCAACGGGCAGCACCGTAACGACTGGGTCTGCCTTCGCGCCGTATTCGCAGCCGAAACGCTCGCAATAGCCGCAGTATTGGCAGGCCGCACGCTCGATGCCGTCCGGATTGGCGTAATCCTGCGACAGATTCGCGGAAGGGATAATGTACGGATGGTAGCCCAGCTTAGTGGCCGCATCCGTAAACAGCTTCATTCCCGGAGAAGTCTTCATCGGAGGCGTCGCGAACGGCTTGGACATCTTCCCGACATGATCGGGCAGCTCCTGCGGTCCCGAGATGCCCGACATTTGCTCATACTTGACGAAGTAAGGCTCCAGCTCGTCATAGGTGATGCCCCAGTCGCGAAGCGGCATGTCCTTCGGAATTTTGTTTTTTCCGTAGCGCTCCTCCGTCATGGTGCGTATCTGGAAATCATACGGCAGAAACCGATAATACTGCCCGTTCCAGTGCACGCCCGCCCCCCCGACGCCGTCTCCCATAAGGAAGGAGCCGTAGGAGCGCATGGGGAGGGCTCTCATTTTTTCCGTATTGCGGAATGTCACCGTTTCCTTGGACAAATCCTGCATGAGCTCGTAACGCGATGCATATCTGAGCTCGTCGTGTACGTGATAATAATCCTGGGTGCTGCGGCTCTTGCCTCTTTCCAGGCCAACGACGTGATGCCCGGCCTTGGTCAGCTCGGCTGCGATAATACCGCCTACCCAACCCATTCCGACAATGACCACGGGCACTTTCGGCAGCTTGTTCGCCATTCGGGGTTCCTCCTTAGCTTAGTTGCAGATGGTCGTGAAGGCTGAGCGGCTCCATCTGGATGAACTCTTCCTTCTCGATCAGATCGAGATAGCTCATTTGGTTGCCGGGATAATTGCGCATCTTCCAGCCGGCCATGTTTTTGTTGCCGCCGTAGAGAGGGTCTGCATAGACGCCTTCCAGGGTCAGATTCCGCAAGATCGTGAAGAATGCCAACCCCGGAACGCCTTTCAAATTCACCTCGTCCTTCTCGAAGGCGGTAAGCACCTCATCCTGCTGCTCGGGGGAAATCTTGGCGAACGTATTCTGGTGCTTGTCCTGGCTGTACTCGTTCAACGAGTCCAGGCCGAGGGCGAGCAGATCTCTTCTTTTGAACGTCAGCTGATAGCCCTGCGTCGCCTCGGCTTTGTAGAACGGCGGGGTCATATACTCCCGGGCGTTGAATCCGTAAGCGCCGGCCATCTGGTGGTCGATGAAAAAGGCAACCCCGAGCTCCTTCGCGCCGGGACCGTTATCATCCTTGGGAAATATGCGCTCCGCTGCCGCCTCGACCGTCTGGAATTGCCCCTGCGAGAAGAACATCAACGCTTGATTGTAATCCTGGCTTTGCGGAGACTGGGGCGTTTCCGTCGCTTCCGGCGGAACCGCTCCCTCCGGTCCGGACTTGCTCCTGTTCGTGCCGATTATTCCGCCGATGACGCCGCCTACGACGACGCCTCCGAGAGCCGTGCCCGAGTATTTCAGAAATTTTCTGCGCGATTCATCCTTGGGCTGCTGGGGCGATTGCTTCGTCAATGTCCTCTTCCTCTCTTCCTCGACCGGAAAGAATATAGGCGAATTATTCCCTATATCCACCATTTCATCCATCAATCCGTGCAAAAAAGAAGGATTTCCCCAGCAGCTCGGGAAATCCTTCCGGCAGATCGATAGGTTGCGGGGATCGCCAATTCCCCGTCACATAATCTGGCCTGATGCAACTCTCAGGCGCTTCGGAGCTCCCCTCCCGACGCCTTAGCCTACATCGAACCGATAGCCGACCCATTCATGATGGCGATACGGCTTGAAGCTGGCTTTGAATTCCGTCGCGGAGCGTTCGAAATGCTCCTTGACGACCTTATCGACGATGACATAGCCGTAAGCCATGTTGGCGTATTCGACGGCGTTGCCCATCGCTTCTCCATAATACAGACTGTCGGCAGGCAGGTTCAGTCCCGTCTCGAAGCCGAAAACGGCCCCCATGCTGATGCCGACGCCGCCCTGCAGCGCAAGATCGAGGCCTTCCTCCGTGAACGAGGGGTTGATGGCCGTATCGATCGCATTCAAGATTTGAATCCCGCAAAGACAGCAGCGACTGGCCGCATCGGGCACCGACATCGGGAAGATTGCCGTGTAGGAGTGTTGGCTCGCTTCGATCAGCTTGCCTCCCCAGCCCGACACGATCTGCGTCATCACCGTGACGAAACGAACGACGCCAAGCTGAGCCAGCGCCAGATCCTCCCCTCGCACTCCGGCTCCGCTCGCTTCAACGGTCAAATGAAGCACGGCGTAATCGTCCTCGGTCGGGGAGTGCTCAGACGGCTCCGATTTCCGCTGCAAGATCAGCTTCGTTTGTTCCATCAATTGCTCGTAAGTCGTTCTGGCCGATTCCGCTTGATGCATCGCGCACACCTCCTGGATATGAAATTACGCAAAAAAGACCCGATCGCCGCAAGCCTACGCTTGAGCGATAAAGGGTCTCCAAAGAACGCAAAAAGACCCCATAAAAGGGTCCGAAAGGAAAAGTAAAATGTCGAAGACTCAGACCCATCTCTGCTGACGAGGTTAGCTGACGGACTCGGGTAGATGGTACCCTACGCTCTGACGAACGATTCGCCCCTGAAGACTGGTTCCCCCGCTTTCCATCCCTGAAGGACGGAAATTAAGCTACTTCTATAGTATGCGGCAGCCGTCGAAATGTCAAACCTTTCTTCGGAATTTCCAAACATATTAAACAGATATGTTGACTATGTTGAGGGGAACCGCTACGATAATGAAATATCGGTTAGGCTCATTACCTATCAAGAAAGGTGTTAATTTCGACATGACGACTCCCTATCGCATTTTGCTGTTCTATAAATATGTCTCGATTCCGAACGCTGCGGAGCTGGCCGCCGAGCATTTGCAATACTGCAAGGCTCTGGACATCCGGGGACGCATTCTGATCGCCGACGAAGGCATCAACGGAACGCTGTCCGGCACAATCGAACAGACGGATGCCTATATGGCCGCGATGCATGCCCACCCCCTCTTCTCCGATCTGCTGTTCAAGATCGATGAAGCGGAGGGCCACGCGTTCTCCAAAATGTTCGTTCGACACAAGAAAGAGCTGGTGACGCTTCGCTACGACAAGAAGCTCGATCCGAACACGGACGGCGGAGACCGGCTGAGCCCGAAAGCCTTCTACGAAAAAATGCAGCAGGACGACGTCCTCATTCTCGACGGACGGAGCAACTATGAATACGATCTCGGCCACTTTCGCAACGCGATCAAGCCGGATCTGGAGACATTCCGCGAATTCCCGGAATGGATTCGCAATCATCTGACCGAGCACCGGGACAAGCCGATTCTGACGTATTGCACCGGAGGAATCCGCTGCGAGATGCTGACCGCCGTGCTGAAGAACGAAGGGTTTAACGAGGTTTACCAGCTGGACGGAGGCATCGTGACGTACGGTCAGGATCCCGAGGTGCAAGGCAGAGGCTTCGACGGCAACTGCTACGTTTTCGACGAGCGAGTTTCCGTACGCATCAACCTTACAGATGAGCACATCCTCGTCGGCGAATGCCATCACTGCGGCGCCAAGACGGACCGCTACCTGAACTGCGCGGACGATACTTGCCATCTGCAGCATTTGTGCTGCGAGGCCTGCGAAACCGAACATCGAGGTTACTGCTCGGCGGAATGCGAAGCTCACGATCTCGCCGTTGCAGGCTCTGTCCTGTAGCGGACAAAGTCTATTCCCGGGAGGTTATGTCTTGAAAGACGATCTGGATTTGTCCACGCGCAACAGGATTATGCAAATGCTGAAAACCTCCGGGGAACTGACGGCGAAGGAGATTACCGATCAACTGGGCATTACAGGCATGGCCGTAAGGCGGCATATCGCCAATCTCGAACGCGACAGCTTGATCGAATCGACGACGGTCCGGCTTCCGATGGGCCGCCCGGCCGCCGTATATCGGCTGGCCGCCCAAGCCGAGGAGTATTTCCCGAAAAACTATCATGCCGTTGCATTGGATCTTCTCGCGGAGCTGGAAGACGAAGCCGGACAATCGATGGTCAATCTTCTCTTCGAGAAGCGCAAGGAAACCTTGTACAAGCGGTACGCCGGGAAGATGGCCGACTCCGAGCTGGAGCACAAGGTTGCGGCTCTGTCCGACATTCAAAATGACAACGGCTATATGACGACCTGGGAGAAAACGTCCGACGACGCTTATGTCCTGACCGAGTATAATTGTCCGATTGCTCAGGTCGCCAACAAATACAATCAGGCTTGCGCCTGCGAGCTGAAGCTGTTCGAATCGTTGCTTGGAGCGACGGTCAGCCGTTCGGACTGCTTGGCCAGCGGAGATCGCAAGTGCGTCTATCATATTCGCCGTTCATAACAAACGCTCTCGCCCGCATTCCGGGCAAGAGCGTTTATTCTTTGACGAATCAAACCGTAGCCAACCGCATTAACGGGATTTGCCCAGTGCTTGAATGTTGGTCAACCACAGGTTTTTACGGAATTCCTCGGCCTTCCCCGCCGCTCCTGTGTAGACGGCTTCTCCTCTGTAAAGCACCTTCCCTGAGTCGGCGTCGATGACGACGGCCGCGATCGAACGGCTGTCCGCCATTCGACGAGCATCCTTGTCCCCGGTTTGAAGCAAGACGTAGAGCCGGTTTTGCGCCAATCGAACCTGATCGATCGCTTTGCCGCCAAGCTGCGCCGAGGTAAGCTCTAGATTGCCGGCCTCTTCCTGTCCTGTTGTCACATTGTAGTGCTTCAACCATAGCTTGTCGATATCGTAATACATGACGGAATATCGAATGCCGCTTAATCTGTATTCCGTGCCAGACCCGGAAGCGGACGCCGGAATCGATTCGGATAAAGGTGTCAGCTCGCCCGTTCGATAGTTATAGGCCGTTATCCGCCATTCTGTCGTCGTCTCTTTCTTCCCTCCCTCGTCGTGGATCGTTCGGCTTGTGCTCGAACGCAGAACAACATACTCCGAAGGCTGCGAACGGACTTCGTTAGAGACCGCGGACAGGCTGATCTCGTTCATCACCGCCTGTGTCGCGGACGTGTTGCCGTTCGTTAGCGGCGCTCCGATTCCGCCTCCGAGCTTCTCCGACACCACGACGGCTTCCCGAACCAGCTGGCCGCTGCGCAGATCGACTACATAATCTCGGAATTCTTCCGCAATGTCTTCGGGAGAACCGGAAAGACGCACCCTGGCAAGGACGTGCACTTCGTCCCCGATCCGCTGCACGTCCTCCACCGCCAGCCACTGGAATCGCGTAGAATTGTCCGTCGTGATCCGGTAATTCGTCACTCGTCCCGTAGCTTCTTCCATAAGATCTATTTTCAGCTCCGCCAACCGAGCCGGACCTTCGAGACCGTATAGAATGCCTTCTGCGTAGATAAGCCACTCCGCATCCTTATAGAAGCCGTTCACATTGCTTCTCGCCCTCATGAAATTTCGCTTCTCCCGTTTCAAATCTCTTAAATCCTCGTATTCGCTGAAAGAGTACCGGGTATCCCGGACATAAACATCGTAAAACGACATTCCCAAACGATATTCCGTGCCTTCCGCGGAAACCTCCAACGATTTCGAGCCGACCCCGCCCAAGTAATGGCCGCTGATCGTGAACCGTTCTCCTTCGGCGGCATCTCCCTCCGTGGCGACCAGCCTGTATTCGGGCGTATCCCCGGATGAGCCGATCGCATAATACGAACCGACCGATCCGACGGCAAAGGCCAACAGCCCTATCGACAGTATGTAACGTTTCATCGCCCGTTTTCCCTCCTCTATGCGGACACTTTCTTCTTCAGCAAATACAACCCTAGCCAGACGGATACCAGCGCGACGAGCCCAAGAATCGCCAGTTGGATCGCGAATATTTCTTCGGCGTACAAATAGCCTCGCGGATACGACATGCCAAAGACGTACGCAGGATAGACGACCAGCGCGATACATCCGACGGTATAGGCAAGACCGTACGCGATTCCGATCAATCGGAAGCTTCTCTCCAGCAAGATGGCCGTAAACGCGACAAGCACCCCCATGATCCCCAGTCCATAATGAACGACGAAAGTACCGAACGAGCCCGGAAGCAATAGGCTGAACAACCGGCTTGCGAGAATTGCATCCGCGATGTAGGAGAACTCAAGCTGATCGGCGGGGGCGATCATCGTGTAGATCTCTCTTGCAATCGGCATGAGCAGCAGCTGAAAGCCGACCATGGCGAAGACGAACGTCAACAACGCCGTCAGCTTGGCGAAGTACACCGGCTTGCGTCCCGCTGGAAGCGCCAGCAGCCTGTATACGAACGTATTTCGTCCGATCCAATCGCGGTACCAGATCAGAAAGGCATAGAGCACCAAAGTCGCGATGCTGAGCCCGATCGGAACGGCAAACCAGAACTGCGTATCCGCCACGGCGCGCGTGAACGACATCGGCGCGAAAAACGTTTCCGATGCTTTCCCCGTCGCCTGGAAATAAGCGTTCCTCTCTTCGATCTCCCCCAGTACGCGAAAGACGATTGCTCCTATCTGTACAAGGGCGGTCAAACCCATTAAACCGAACAACATATACCGGAATCGATGGATTTCCAGATGAACAAGCTTCAAATAATGGCTCAACGCGAATACACCTCTCTCATCACGTCGACGATCGACTTGCCTTGCTCGCTTCGCATCGTCTCGCACTCGAATTCCATGGCGGCTTGGCCATTGTGCATAATGACCGCTTTATCGATCAGATGCTCCACCTCGCCAACCTCATGCGTCGTCAGCAGCACGCCGCGCTCTTCGATGAGTTCGCTGGAAAAGACGTCGGCAATCATCTCCCTGCTGAACAGGTCGATTCCGGAGAACGGCTCGTCCATGAGCACATAGTCGGAATTTTGCGCCAGCCCGAGCACAAGATTAAATTTGGCGGCCATTCCTTTGGACAGATTGCCGATTTTCTCCCGCTCGTCCAATCGGAAGAAACGCATCAGTTCCACTGCCCGTTCCGCGTTCCAGCATTCGTAGAAGTCCGCCATGAACGTCAGCCCCTCGGACATTTTCATGCCTAGCGGCATCGTCAGCCGGTCTGGAACGAACGAAATCTTCTCGTAGACGGCTTTGCCCGGAGACTGTCCGTCAATGAGAATCCCGCCCTCCTTCACCGGAACGAGTCCCATGATCGCCTTCATGACGGTCGATTTGCCCGCTCCGTTCATTCCGATCAGGCATGTGATGCATCGCTTCTCCGCCGTAAAGGACAGCCCGTTCAGAACGACGCGGCCGCGATACCTTTTGCGTACCTCCTTCACCTCGATCATGGCCGTCCTTCTCCCCTTTCCGCCGCATCGCCGTCGGCCTTGCCGTCCCTGGCTTCTACGTATTTGCTTTTTACCAGATCAAGCAGCTCGGCCACCGGAACGTCGATCTTCCTGACCGACGAGACGAAGGCGTCTACCGCCTCCCCGAGCAGCTCCGCGCGAATAGCCCGCAGCACGGTCTCGTCCTGGGTAATCCGGCTTGGCGAGTTTCCTTCCGTGACGATCAATTTGCGTTCCTCCATCTCCTTGTAAGCTCTCTGCGCCGTGTTCGGGTTGATTTTCAATAACGCGCCTAATTCCCTGCGCGAAGGGATCACCTGGTTCGCTTCCAGCTTTCCGGTGACGACCATTTCTTTAAAATGCCGAACGACCTGCAGATAGACCGGATCCCGGCTGTTGAATTCGACTTCCTCCCAGCCTCCGCCTGTTCTCATTCCGCTTCCTCGCAATCGACTTAAGTGTGTGTATTATTCGGTTCATACACCGCATGCGTATTATGACCTTAATACACTTAGTGTGTCAAGTGCTTAGTACACAAGAAATACAAAAAAACAAGCCGTGATTTCACGGCTTGTTTGAAGCGATTCGAATCCGACTAGGCCTGCTGACGGGTGTAAATCAGAACGGCGTCTCTCAGAAATTCCGCCGTCCCCGGCCGATCCTTGTCATAGTGTGCGGTAAATCTTTCATCCTCGACGTACATCTGAGCCAGTCCCGCGTGCGCCTCCGGGCTGTAGCTGTCCCAATAGAAGCTAAGCCACTGGCGGTGCAAGTCTGCGGCCGTCTGCCCCAGCTCTCCCGCAGGATTGCCCGTCTCCATCGCCTTGCCTAACGTTTCATGAAGCTCCGCGCCGAGGCGTTCGACTTCCTCGTATTGCTGCTGCGTCATGCTCTTCACCTTGGCATTCGACTTCTCTACCCGCTCATGGCCATACTTTCTCCTAATTTCTTCTCCGTATTTTTCCTCGTTATCGTCGATAAGCTTCTGCTTGAAGCCTGCGAACTTCTGCTCATTGCTCATGGTTCCTTTCCCCTCTCCTTGAGCTAAGGTCCGATCGAGATTGTCAATCAGCGCATCGAGGCGGCGCCGCCTGTCGAGAAGGCTTTCCCGATGCTGCGCCAGCGCTAGCGCGGCATCGTAGCCGGGAGAATCCATAATGGCTTTGATCTCCTCCAGCCCGACATCGAGCTCGCGATAAAACAATATCTGCTGCAGTCGATCCACCTCCCGCTGTCCGTAAATCCGATAGCCTGAGGCGTTGATTCTAGCCGGCTTGAGAAGGCCGATCTCGTCGTAATAACGCAGCGTCCTCGTGCTTACGCCTGCCATTCGGCCCAGCTTCTGCACCGTGTATTCCATATTCGATCCCCCTTGCAATTCCGATCGTACACCTTTACGTCGCGTGAATGTCAATCGTGAGTTTAGGAACGGCTCGATTCGTGGCATAAATGAATGTTTTCGGGGTCAGAAATAACTTTTATTGGCGAATTAATCATGTATATTCTACAATCGATAAGTATAAAAATACATGATTTTACCCGTTTAATGCAAACAATCTAAAGGAGTGTTATGGAATAGTGACAACAATTACAGCCGAACAGTCTACCGCTGCCCAGCAGTACGTGCAGAGCGTATATGAGAGCGTCATTAAGCGCAATCCCCACGAGAACGAATTCCACCAAGCCGTCAAAGAAATTCTGGACTCCCTTACCCCTGTCTTCGCCAAGCATCCCAAGTACATGAAGCTCGGCGTCCTGGAAAGAATCGTAGAGCCTGAGCGCGTCGTCTACTTCCGGGTTCCTTGGGTCGACGATCAAGGCGCCACGCAGGTCAACCGCGGCTTCCGCGTTCAGTTCAACAGCGCCATCGGTCCTTATAAAGGCGGTCTTCGCTTCCACCCCTCCGTTAACGCCAGCATCATCAAGTTCCTCGGCTTCGAGCAAATCTTCAAAAACTCTCTTACCGGACTTCCGATCGGCGGAGGCAAAGGCGGCTCCGACTTCGATCCGAAAGGCAAATCGGACAACGAGGTCATGCGCTTCACGCAAAGCTTCATGACTGAATTGTACAAATACATCGGTCCGGACGAAGACGTGCCGGCAGGGGATATCGGCGTCGGCGGTCGCGAGATCGGCTACATGTTCGGCCAATACAAGCGGATCAAAGGCGGTCACGAGGCAGGCGTTCTCACCGGCAAGGGCATTATTTACGGCGGAAGCCTTACGCGTACCGAAGCGACCGGCTATGGCTGCGTCTACTTCGTAAACGAGATGCTCGAAGCCAAAGGCTTAAGCTTCCAGGACAGCACGGTTGTCGTGTCCGGCTCCGGGAACGTCTCGATCTATGCAATTGACAAAGCGGCGCAACTGGGCGCCAAGGTTGTCGCGTGCAGCGACTCCAACGGCTATATTTACGATCCGAAAGGAATCAACCTGCAAACGGTCAAACGCCTTAAAGAGGTTGAGCGCAAACGCATCAGCGAGTACGTTGCAGAACATCCGCATGCCACTTACACGGAAGGCTGCGAGGGCATCTGGTCCATTCCTTGCGATATCGCGCTTCCTTGCGCAACGCAAAATGAAATCAACGAAGAATCCGCTAAGCTGCTGGTTTCCAACGGCGTCAAAGCGATCGGCGAAGGCGCGAACATGCCGTCGACGCTGGAAGCGATCGAAGTCTTCTTGGACAATCGCGTTCTGTTCGGACCGGCAAAGGCAGCGAATGCCGGCGGCGTAGCCGTATCCGCGCTGGAAATGACGCAAAACAGCATGCGCCTCTCTTGGACGTTCGAGGAAGTCGACGCCAAGCTGCATGGCATCATGAAGAACATTTACCAAAACAGCGTTAAGGCTGCCGAAGCTTACGGTCATTCCGGCAACCTGGTCGTCGGCGCCAACATCGCGGGCTTCCTGCGCGTGGCCGATGCTATGGTCGCTCAAGGCGTCGTGTAAGCGAGAGGCCCATACGTTAAACAAATAAAAACCGTTCCTTGTGCACATGGCGGCGAAGCTCGCTTCCATCCTGCACGAGGAACGGTTTTTTCTGTAATCAACGAGACGCATGACGCGCTAATCGCGTTCGAACATCTGCTTGCGAGAGCAATGTCCCTCCCGTCAGCCTCCCGATTGCTCGATCACAAGCTTGGAGGGATTGTTCACCTTGTACAAAATCTCTTTGTTGAATTTCTTGTCGACGACTTTGCCCTCGAAAGCGATCACGTTGCCGATCTCAAGCCCGAAGCCCTTAAGCGTATTGCTGTAGCCGCACCATGCGTCTCCCAGAGCCAGCGGAGCCTCCCCGACGACTGCAACCTCTTCCAGCAGCAAAATTTCATCATCGCGGTCGGAGAATGGATTTTTCTTGGTCGTAAAGTCTTTGACCTTGGCTGTGAACTTCACCTTATCGGCCGGAAGGGCCAGCTTTTCTTTCTTTTCCTTCGGCTTCTTCTCAGCCTTCGCGGCTTTGACGGGCTTCGCCGAAGCCTCAGCGTCGACATTGGCCGCCGCTACCTGGCCGCGCGTATCCGCTTCGCCTTCTGCTGCGTCGGTCTCCTCCAAGGTCTGCTCCTTGCCGAACGAGCCGCTCTGCATTTCCTTCAAATAGGAAGGATGAATGCAAGTGACCCTCCCGTCCTCAAGCTCCACCACAAGCACGTTCATATTTCTGAACTCCTGGTAGCCCTTGATCGTGACGAGGCATTGGCCGAATGCGCTCTTGTACCAAAATTGCGTCTTCGGCGTCTTGCCGAACAGACCCCAGCCGCGGCCCTTGTCCGCGTAATCCTCCTCGTCGGAGAAGGCGATATAATCCTCTTGCGGAGGGTAGAGCTTGATTCCGGTTAGTTTGGTCGCTTCCAACGTTCTCGCTTCCTTCCTGCTTCCGATTTGTTCTCTCGATACAGCGACCGCCGGCGCAGCCGCCTATTCGTGCGCTTCCCATACGCAAGGTCCGAGCCGCAGCCCGCTGAACTCCGCTCGAAAAGTCGAAGCCCCGGGACTGCAAGCATACACGCCGAATCTCGCTTTGCCGATCGGCTTATGCATATGAAAGATGCGCATTTGCTGATAGGCATATCCGTCGCGCGAGCATTCGAACAGGAAGTCGCTCCCTCTCCTGCTCAATCGGTAGATCATCTCCCGAATGCCGCCGTCGACATCCGATGTCGCCCAATCGGAATAACCCAAATTCGTGACGACGCTGCCCAGCCAGCCCCGCTGCTCGTCGGCGTACTCCAGCGAGGCCTTCGCCCAATTGCCATGATCCTGATACAGGAGCAGCCCGCACTGATCGAACAGGGAACCATATTCGAATCCGGCGCGCGCCTCGAACGTAAAATCCCCCTCCGCCTCCAGGACGAACGCATGGGCGTTATCGTGCCGGAAATCATAGTACGTATTTTGCCAGTAGTCTGTATGCGGATCGGTATAGATGACGATCCGGTCGCCGCTCACTTCGCTGCGACCAGGCGCGTTGATCCAGCTGAAATTCCGCAAGTCCATCCCGAATTTGCCTCCCTTAGAGCTGCTGTAAAAAGCTGTGCATGCGCTCCAGCGCTTCTTCTAATTGTACCTGTGAGGAGGCGTAAGAACAACGGATAAATCCTTCTCCGCCTGCGCCGAACACCTGACCCGGAACCGTAACGACCTTAGCCTCCTGAAGAAGGCGTTGGGCGAACTGCTCCGAGCTGAGCCCAGTATGCCCGATTGAAGGGAAAGCATAGAAGGAGCCAAGGGGCTCGTGACAAGGCAATCCGATCTCCGTCAAGCCGCGAACGAACGCCTTGCGCCGCTGGTTGTAGGATTCGATCATTCGGTCCTTTTCCTCCATGCCGATCTGAAGGGAGGCAAGCGCCGCCACCTGACCCATGATCGGAGCGCACATCACGGTATACTGATGAATTTTCAGCATCGCGCCGACCCAGTCCCGATTGCCGCACACATAGCCGACCCGCCAGCCCGTCATGGCGAACGCCTTGGAGAATCCGCTGACCAGCAAGGTGCGATCCTTCATGCCCGGCAACGAAGCGAAGCTCGTATGGCGCTCCCCGTAGGTCAGCTCCGCATAAATCTCGTCGGCGATGACCACCAGATTATGCTCCTCTACCAGCCGAGCGATTGGAAGCCAGTCCTCGTAGGTCATGATGCCGCCGGTAGGATTGTTCGGATAGCACAGCACCAGCACCTTCGAACGCGGAGTGATTTTGGCCTGCAGCGCGTCGGCTCTCAGCTTGAAATGATCCTGCGCGAAGGTCTCTATGCCGACAGGCTTCCCCCCGCCTAGGAATACGATTGGCGAATACGAAATATAGCAGGGCTCGGGAATGAGAATTTCGTCGCCCTCGGTAATCAGCGCCCGAAGCGCCAGATCAATCGCCTCGCTGCTGCCGACCGTAACCAGAATCTCGTTCGCAGGCTCATAGGCTACCCCGAAGCTGCCGTTCACGTAATTCGCAATTTCTTCTCTCAGCTCCGGCATCCCGGCATTGGAGGTATAAGAGGTTCTGCCTTTCTCCAGCGCGCGAATACAAGCATCTCGAACAACCTGCGGAGTGGCGAAATCGGGCTCTCCAACCCCTAATGAGATGACGTCCTTCATACCTGACGTATAATCGAAAAACTTGCGGATGCCCGACGGCGGCATATCCCGAACCTGCGGAGACAGCTTTTGCCCAAGCGGCGAAAAAACCGGCATATTCAACATCGTAAATCCTCCTCTGACCCTCGAATGATTTAAAAACAAAAAAACTCGTCCGCAAGGGACGAGCTTATGCCCGTGTTACCACCCTAGTTCCGATCTCGCTGGAGACCGGCACTCTGCAACGCATCCATCAATGCGCGGTCCCGTTAACGCTGGACATGCGGCAGAGCTTACTTGAATTTCAGTCTGCGTCTCGGAGATGGCTTTCCGTTATCGCCCGAACGTTGGCTCTCACCGACCCCAACTCTCTGCGGAACTGACGAATAACGTACTCTTTCTCTTCATCGACTTTCGAATAGGATATGAAGTTAGTCGTAATTATACGCACTGCGCTTCCGATTTGCAACCCTTTATTTGCGCAGATCGGCTTTAAAGCCTCCGCGGCGATATCGGATGAGGAGAGCGCCGTAAGGAAATACTTCTTCTGAAACAGTTACGAACGGAGGGGTAGAAGCGTTGAGCACGGAGGAAAAAGCGCTATCGATCGTCGCTCTAGGCGGAGTCAACGAAATCGGCAAAAATATGTACGTAATCGAGTACGCGGACGATATCCTCGTAGTCGATTGCGGCTCCAAGTTTCCCGACGAAAATCTTCTCGGCATCGATGTCATCGTACCCGATATCGCCTATTTGCTGGACAATAAGGACAAGATCAGAGCCTTGCTCGTAACGCACGGGCACGAGGATCACATCGGCGGCATCCCCTACATTCTAAAGCAGCTTAACATGCCAATCTACGCGACCCGATTGACGCTCGGCTTGATTGAGGTCAAGCTGCGCGAGCACGGCTTGCTGGGCAATGCCCGGCTGAAGACGGTACACTCGGACTCCTCGCTTAATTTCGGCCAGATCAAGGTCGGCTTCTTTCGCACGAACCACAGCATTCCGGACTGTCTGGGGATCGCCTTTCACACGCCGGAAGGCACTGTCGTGCATACGGGAGATTTCAAGTTCGACCTGACGCCGGTGAATGAAAGCTACCCGGACCTCCACAAGATGGCCGCGCTCGGTCAGAAGGGCGTGCTTGCGCTTCTGTCCGAAAGCACGAACGCGGAGCGCCCCGGCTTCACGCCCTCCGAGCGTCTCGTCGGCGAGCATATTGAAGAAGCGTTCTCCAAAGCCTCGCAAAAAATCTTTATCTCTACGTTCGCCTCCAACGTCCATCGGCTGCAGCAAATCGTCGATGCCACGAGCAAGATGAAGCGCAAGCTCGCCTTGCTGGGCCGAAGCATGACCAACGTCGTTGGGATTGCCACCGAGCTGGGCTACCTTCGGGTACCGGAGGATCTGTTGATTGAAGCGGCCGATGTGAACCGCTACTCCCCGCATGAGATTGTCGTTCTGTGCACCGGCTCTCAGGGAGAGCCGATGGCTGCGCTCTCCCGACTAGCCGGTTCCAGCCATCGGCAGGTTGAAGTGCACAGAGGCGATACGGTCATTCTTGCCGCGACGCCGATTCCCGGCAACGAAAGAAACGTCGCGCGCATCGTCGATCATCTGTATGAGCTTGGGGCCAAGGTCATCTACGGCTCCGGTTCCGTCACGGGCATGCATGTATCGGGACATGCCAGCCAGGAGGAGCTGAAGCTGATGCTCGCGCTGATGAAACCGAAATACTTTATACCGATTCACGGCGAATATCGCATGCTCTGCCAGCATCGCGCTCTGGCTGAAGCCGTAGGCATAGACGGCGATCGCGTCTTTATCGTCAAGAACGGGGAAGCCGTAGACATCCGCGGCGGCGTTGCGAGCCGCCATCGAGACGTTCCCAGCGGCAATACGCTGGTCGATGGCCTCGGCATCGGAGATGTCGGCAATATTGTGCTGCGCGACCGCAAGCACCTGTCCGAGGACGGCATTCTCGTCATTGTTATTACGCTTAGCCGTTCGGAGAGCAAAATCGTGTCCGGACCGGATACGATTTCGCGCGGCTTCGTGTATGTCCGCGAATCGGAAGGCTTGCTGGAAGAGGCCAACCGAATTGCCGAAGCCGCGCTCGGCAAGCTGCTGCAGCATAAAGCCAACCAGTGGGCCCTGTACAAGCAAGCCATTCGGGAAGAAGTCGGCAATTTCCTCTGGAATCGGACCAAGAGACGTCCGATGATCTTGCCTATTCTTATTCAGGTATAGAAGGCCCGCAGTTACCCGGTTGCAGCATTCGCCTGCCGGCTCGTTCGCCTGACCAGCTCAGGTAGCGCGACGCCCAAGAGCACGAGCAGGATGCCTGCCCATTGCCAGGTGCTGACATGCTCGTGCAGGACGATCGCGGACAGCAGTACCGCGACGGGAAGCTCGGCTGCTCCAAGAATGCCCGTCAAGCCTTCGCCGATGCGCGGCACACCGATGGCGAACAGCAGCGGCGGCAGGAAAGCTCCGAACAGCCCCAGCAGCAGTCCGAACGGCAGCAACCCTTCCCACAGCGTTCCGTCGACAAGAAAGCTCGGCGGAAACAGAAGAAACACAAGGAGCATCCCGCCTGTAATCATCCATGCGCTTCGGGAGGCCGGATGGACGGCGGGAGCCGCTTTGCCGCTGACCCAGATGAACAGCGAGTAGCTTAGCGCCGCCGCAAGTCCGAAGGCAACGCCCCGTCCGCTAAAGCTGCCCGCTCCCTGGTCAAGAATGCCGGCGGCCAACACCGTTCCGCCAAGCAATACGGCCAGCGTCAGAACTGTCGTTCCGCTTGGCCGCTTGCGCTGACCGATTGCCTGTATCAGCGTCCCCATCCAGGTAAACTGGAAGAGCAGCAGTATCGCCAAGGAATTCGGAACGTAATGCAGCGACTGATAGTACAGCAAGCCTGTTACGGCTGTCGGTGTTCCTGCAGCCAGAAGAATTCCGCGCTGCTTCCAGGACAAGCGGATGCCGGAGCTGTCTTCGAGCTTGCCCGGTCCTTCGCTCCCCTTGCGCTTTCTTTTCCAACCCAAATACGCCGAGAGCGCCCATGCCAGAAGGCATCCCGTCATCAACTGACTGCCGACCACCTCGCCCAGCTCGAAGCCCTGGCCGTAAGCCTTCGTGACGATCGTGGACAGCACTCCATAGCAGACCGCCCCGAGAAGCACCGTTAATCTATATTTCATAAGCGTTATGTCCTCCCTTGCGTGAATTCCGTGCAAACAAAAAACTTCCTTGCCCTGAACATCGAATCGTCGTTGAACGACTCCATATTCGTAGCAAGGAAGTTAAGGCTTCCTGTAGAGACCCCCGCCCTGAAATCGCGGGGTTATACGAATTAAATCTTGCTTATTCCATCGCTGCAATAGAATGAATCATACAGCGGGAAAACCGTTAAGTCAATAGGCATAACGCCGTCATTAGAAGCTTGCGGCAGCTTTCTCCGCTTTGGCCACGCCTTGCGCGATCAATTCTGCAGCTTGATCCGGCAATTGGTTGTGACCTTCGACGATGATGCTCTCGAAGTTCGTTACGCCGAAGAAGGCCATAATGTTGCGAATATAGTTGTAGGACATTTCGGCTGCCGCAGCCGGACCCTCGGAATAGATGCCTCCGCGGGCATTCAACAGAGCGATTTTTTTGTCCGGAATAAGGCCGACCGGACCTTGCTCCGTATACTTGAACGTTTTGCCTGCTTCGTAGACGTAGTCGATATACGTATGAAGAACGGCCGGAATCGTCAGGTTCCAGAGCGGGAAGCCGAATACGACTTTGTCGGCGGCCAGGAATTGATCCAGGTATTTGTGCTTCACGGCAACGGCTTCTTGCTCCTCGGCAGTCAAATCGTAGCCGCGGGCGATTTTGAAGCTACCGTTGATCATGTTGGCGTTCAAGTACGGCAACGTTTCCTGGAACAAATCCAGCTCGATGATTTGATCTTCCGGATGGCTGTTCTTGTAGCTTGCGAGGAATGCGTCATACAGCTTGACGCTGATCGCTTGATCGCCGCGATCGTTGGCTTTTACGAATAATACAGTGCTCATTTTAATTTCCCTCCGATATAATTTATCTTTAGTTAGTAACTTAAAGTAACTTAGGAACATACCTAATATATCGTCATTCCCGACTGAATACATCGGTAATTAGGCCGATTTCAGCGCATGAAAAAATCCTCCAAGGTCGGAGGACCGGTCTTAAGACTTTAGGCTGATACGACAGGCGAAATGCTCCTCTCAGCCTTGCTCCGCCCCGGAGGGCAGCACTTGAACGGCATAAAGCGCCGCTTGGGTGCGATCGGCCAGATTCAGCTTGCTCAAGATGCTGCTGACGTGCGTCTTTACCGTCTTCTCCGCGACGACAAGCGCTTGCGCAATCTCCTTGTTGCTCAACCCCTTGGTCAGTTGGACGAGCACCTCCAGCTCCCGAGGAGTCAGCAGCTCAAGCGCTTCCTTGGACGACGGCAGCGCCTGCTCGGAGGCGTGAGGCGACAGTTGGGCCAAAAGCGCGCTTGCAATGTCGGGATGCAATTGCACATTGCCTTTATAGGCGCTGCGGATAGCCTCGACCAGTTGCTCCGGAGCCACCTCCTTCAGCATATATCCGATAGCTCCGGTACGAAGAGCCGGCACGATATGACTGCGATCCGAGAAGCTGGTCAGCACGAGCACCTTCGTATCCGGGTAGCTCTCCGCGATCCGCCTGCTGGCCTCTATCCCATCCATGATCGGCATATTCAAATCCATTAGCACCATATCCGGCCGCAGGCTCCCCGTCATCTCGACCACCTCCTGCCCGTTGCGCGCCTCGCCTACGATTTCGAAATCGGGCTGCAGGCCAAGAAAAAATGAAATCCCCTTCAGCACGATCTGATGATCGTCCGCTAGCAATAATCTGATGGTCACGGCTGCTCCTTCTCCTCTAGGCACTTCTCCTCTATGATATGAACCGGAATCGTCACCTTCACGGTCGACGGCTGGCCCTTGCCTCCGGTGATGGCGAGCTTTCCACCAAGCGCCTCGGCGCGCTCGCGCATCGACAGCATCCCCATAGAGAGCTTGCTGCTTCTTGTGCGGCCGGAGAAGCCACGGCCCCGATCCGTAATTTCCAGGCTGGCTTCCTTCTCGTTCTTGCGCAGCCGAATGTAGGCCACGTTGGTTCCCGCATGCTTCTTGACATTATTCAACGCTTCCTGCCCGATTCGCCACAGCGCCTCTTCAATCGCCCGCGGCAGCTCCATGACGCCTTCGGCCTGCTCGAACACCGTCAAGTCGATACGCTGGCCGTATTGCTTCAGGGCGGGAAGCAATCCATTCTCCAGTCCCGCCGGCCGAAGCTGCCAGATCAGCGCCCTCATCTCCTTCAGAACCTCCTGGGACAGGGATCCGATTTCCTGCAGCGAGCGCTCCACCGACGGCTCCTTGCCGGCCAGGATCGCTTCGGCTCCCTTCGCCATGAAGGAGAGGGAAAAAACCTTCTGCAGCACCGAATCGTGCAAATCTCGCGCCATCCGGTTTCTCTCCTCCAGAAGCGCAAGCTCTCCCCGCTGCTCGTTGATCCGCATATTCTCGAAGCTCAACGTGACATGGTAGCCGAGCGAATACAGAAAATCCTCGGGATAATGCTCGAATTGCCGATTGCGCGGACTGCTGATCAGCAGCACTCCGATGGAGTGTCCTCTGGAGCGAAGCGGAATGGCCGCTGCGGAACCGTTCGGCGGCAAGCCCAGCGTATGAAGAATCGCCGCGCAGGCCGCACCCTCATGCGATACGACCACAAGCCGGTCTTCCTCATAAGCGGTGCGCACGATTCCCGCATGCTCGATGCTCAGATCCTTCCAGGTTTCGCTTGCCTGAGCATTCTTGTATTGGGCTCGGAGCGAGAGCTCCCTGTTCCGGCTCATGAACAACGACACATTCGCCCAACGGAACGTATCGCCGATAATCCGCACCGCTTCGACCGGGAGACGGTTCAGATCGGCAGTGGCGTGAATGCGCTGAATCACATCGCCAAGCTTCGCGTACAGCTGCGCGTTCCTCTCCTGCGCCTCATACAGCCGAATGCGCTTGATCGCAGTCCCGATCTGCAGCGCCACGGCTTGCAGAAGGGCAAGCTCGTTCTCGCTAAGCTGTTCCTTCCCCGCCTGAGCGGCATTAAGCAAGCCGAAGCGCTCGCCTCCTGCATTCAGCGGTACGGTGGCATGATGCGTGATTCCCGCGGTATCTCCCATCCCATTATGTATCGCGTAATTAATCCGGGTGCATTCAATAATGTTCACCGCGCGATTCAGCTTGTTCTGTCTAAAACTCTCTATGCAGGCACAGTTGTCTCCGCACATCAGCGCATGGCTATTTTCCGCCAATGCGGGAGGCAAACGACGCGAAATAAACCCGATCTGGCCATCAAGATCGTCCATCAGGAAAATCCAGCCCGTTGTAAACCCCGCAACGTCCAGCAGCTTGGCCAGCGCATCGGTCAGCATGGAATCCATTTCGTTGGCCGAGTTGAGAAACTCCGCAATTTCCTTAAGCGCAAGAAGCTCATTCGTACGAATATCCTTCATGGCTCTCTCCCTTTTCCCTGCTGCGTTCGCGTTCCTCCCTCTTGTCCTTCCGAACGACAGGGCTTTCGTTCAGATGAGTATATACGAAGATCAGGGACGCTGACAACTCCGGGAAAAGCGTCTCGGACCCGATTCGGGAAGGCTGCGGAACGCCAAAAGCAGGGATGTCCCTTAACGAAGCGGTTCATCCCTGCTGCTTATCGGCTCATTGCGTAATTTGATGGACGTTGCGGTCGGCCGGCACTTCCTCCGGCAGCTTCTTGGAGGCGCTGGGCACCTCGCGCGGTCGATTGTGAATGTCTTCAGAGGAGCAAATGACAATCGTTGTCGCGCCGCCATACGCGAACGCGCGAATGAGAATCGGCTGATCGTACGGATTCAGAAACACGAAGTCCGGTCCCTGCCAGCTTACGGTCGCGTCGCGTCCCGGCGGCACGTAGCTCACGTTGCGGCTATGCGAGTAGCGCCTTACGATCTTCATGCCCGCGCGGTCTACCGCGTTAAACAAGGTTGAGGAGATTTGACAGATGCCTCCGCCGATCCCCTCCGAAATTTCCCCCCTTACAATTACTTTCGCTCGTTTATAGCCTTTTTCGGTCGTTCGCTCGCCGACAACGGCATTAAAGGAGAAGGTTTCTCCCGGAAAGACATACCTGTTGTTGATCGCCTTGGCGGCCAGATCGATATTATGGGAACGGCTCTTATTGCTTGAATTGTAATAGGTCGTATACTGACCGATGGCCTTCTCCTTAAGCATGGACAACAGCTCGCTGTCCACTCTGGGGAAGACGACTTTTCTGGGCAATGCCAATGACGGGTTCCCGCCTTCGAAGATGAATCGGTAAATGCCGTCCAGGAACGCTTGCCGATCCAGGCGATATCCGCTTTTCTCGGCAATAATGGCGCCGCGGGCGTCCAGATGGGCATCGACAGACTCCCGGTTCGCTAGCCGCTCGACCTTTCGGGTCAGGCTCGCCAAAACCTCGTCATTCAGAATCGGAGTTCCCGGCAAGGGAAAGACGAGCTCGGAGCGAGCCACGTCGGCTACTTCCTGCCCCTCGACTTGAAGAGAGAGCCGTTCCGGCCCGGCTATGGATTGGACGAGCAGCAGCGCTCCCGCGATCCAGCTCAGTATCACGGCGAAGCCTCCATTTCTTCATGACAGCCAAGTCTATTCTACTGCTTCAACCCCCTTACGTTGCGCCAAAGTCGCGCGAGTTATCCTACATAAAAACAATTCGGCAGGTGGAAAATAAAAACGGAAAACGCTGAACTAGACGGAGGAGTTCGAATGAAACGAAGCGCAGGAAAATACGGATGGCGACAGATCGCGGCAGCATTGACAGCTGTCTGGCTTCTGGGAAGCTGCGCGTCATCCGTCTATGCCGACGACAAAATAGCTCGCGAGCCGGAGTTATCTATCATCGTCCGCTCCAGTTCCTCGTCCATGCTGTTCAGCAGACTGGAGATCGACAGTCCCTCCCTCCTGAGGGAGCTTCGGGCGGCTCGCGCGGAAACGGCCGGAAGGACTCCGTTCTTCCCCGATATTGAAGTCGAGTGGCGTCCCGACTCCCGTAGCCGCGTTTACCGGCTTGACCACACGGGCCATCTTCTGAGCCCGGAAACGAATCACAGACTGCCGCTTCCCAATTCCGCCGCGGCGCGCATGCTCGCCTACGCACGCATACTGAGAAATCGCCACTACGGCAAGCTCGTGCCCTGGAGCGAAGCGCGCCGCCTCGTTGCCCGCAAGAGCATCTTCACGCTGACGGATTTGGAAAGCGGACTTTCCTTTCGCGTCCAGCGCCGGGCGGGCAGCAGCCATGCCGATGTGCAGCCCTTATCCAAGGAAGATTCCGCCACGATGAAACGAATATACGGGGGCCGCTGGAGCTGGCAACGCAGAGCCGTTCTCGTCGGTACGGCCAGCCACCGCTTGGCCGCCTCCATGAACGGCATGCCTCACGGCGGGGACGGCATACCCGATAACGGCTTTAACGGACATTTCTGCGTGCACTTCCTGGACAGCACCTCGCACCGGTCGGAGACGCCCGATTGGGGCCATCAGCTGAGAGTGCATCAAGCCGCAGGCAGCCTGAGCCGTTATTTCTCCTCCTCTCCTCCGCTCACCTTGGCCCTTAGCTTTGTCGAAGCATTGAATAGCAAGGATACGGATATGCTGGCGCTGCTCCGGGAACAGGCTCCGCAGGCAAGCTTCCAGGCGTTGGATTCCTTCCTGAACGAGCTGGAGTCGATTGCCGTCAGGGGCAAACGCGAAGCTCGCCCGGACGCTCCTTCCTCCCAGGAGGACGAACGTCTAAGCGCCGAGATCGAGCTGCCGGTGCGCATTCGCCGAATAGAGGGCCGTTCGGTCGACGCCAAGCTCCGATTCTCTTTCGAGAAAAGCTCTATAGGTTCTTCATGGCGGCTGATCGGGGTGTCCTCCAACGTCCCGGGCATCTCATTCTAATAGCTAATCTGACAAGAAGGGGAGCGTGCCTGCGCTCTCCTCTTTTTGTCTGAATGCAGCGCGCGCTGGCCGGAACGGAGCTTTTTGCATCTGGACAGGAGTCCGACTAAAATAGACTTATTGAAGGAGGAAGCCCCATGCCCAATTCGCGCAAATGGTCCGATCGCATTCGATGGATGCTGCTCAATCAGAAAGTCGTGCTGTTTCTCTTCGTTATTTTGCTCATTAGCCTAAACATCTTGGTTTTGGACAAAATCTCGTACGTGTTTCACCCCTTTATCGTTATCCTGGAAACGGTATTCCTTCCTTTCCTTCTAACCGGCGTAGCCTTCTATCTTCTGAATCCGATCGTAGATTATCTGGAAAGCCGCAAAGTGCGGAGAGTCTATTCCATCCTCGCCCTCTATCTGCTCATCATCGGACTGCTGACGCTGCTGATTATGAAAGTCGTACCGCTGCTCAGCCAGCAAATCGCCAGTCTCATCGAGCAATTCCCGGCCTATAGCCAGGACGCGAAGCAGCAATTCGACGAGTGGGTAGGCAGCGAGTATGCGAACGAATTGCAGAAAATGCTCGGAATCGATACGGCCAAGCTCGTAAACGAATTCTCGTCGCGCGCGTCCTCGCTTCTCAGCAACGCTTGGTCCGGCATCGGCGGTCTGGTCAGCAAAATCACCGAAACGGTGCTGGCGATCATTACGGTTCCGTTTATCCTGTTCTACCTGCTCAAGGACCGGAAGAAGCTGAATCCGTTCGTGCTCGGGTTCATTCCCACCCGGCTGAGAAACCGCTCCTTCAACGTCATGCTTGAAATGAACCACCAGATCAGTTCTTACATACGCGGCCAGATTATCGTCAGCGCCTGTATCGGCGTACTGCTCTATATCGGCTATCTGATCATCGGTCTCGATTATTCGCTTGTGCTTGCCGTAATTGCCGCCTGCACGAGCATCGTGCCTTATCTAGGGCCTGCAATCGCCATTACCCCTGCGTTAATCGTGGCCATGATGACCTCGCCGATCATGCTGCTCAAGATGATCGTCATCTGGACGATCGTGCAGCTGATCGAAGGCAAGTTCATCTCTCCGCAGATCATGGGCAAGTCGATGCGGGTCCATCCCGTCACGATTATTTTCGTTATCATCGCAGCCGGCAATTTGTTCGGCATTATCGGCATCATCCTGGCCGTTCCCGGATATGCCATCCTGAAGGTCATCGCCACGCACTTGTTCCGCTGGTTCAAGAAACGTACAGGCTTGTATGACGAAGAGCCGACGACAGAGTCCCCGGCAACGGAATAAAATCGCAAGAAGACTAACCGCCATGAGGTTGGTCTTCTTGGCAGATACACATGTGCACAAGCGTCTGGGCCGATTACATAACATTTTGGGCAAACAACATATCCGATATCGAGAAAGATACGAGCTTGTTGTTTTCAGTCTTGAAGGAAACGAGATAGGTCGTAAGCTTTCGATCTCTATCATTGGTAATTTCGTTTAACTTCTGATAATCGCCTCCTGTTTTTTCGAACAGGTACGTGAGATAACCCGCTTCCGAGCTTGTGGGTGTGAGACCGTAAGTGACAAGAGGATCGCCGCTCCCGTTGGCGAATCCAATATTCCGCATGGTCACGAACCGGTCGTCTCCCCCTACGTCGGTAACTTGAAAGGATACAGCCCGGTCTAGTCTATACCCGATAGCCAGCCCGTCTTCATATCTGAGAATTTCGATGGGGCTGTTTCCCTTCGTTGTGAGGATTTCCTCTGTGGCCGCTCCGACGATGTCCTCCGCTTCGGACTTGCGCATCCCATAGCTGAGTTGCTTTCTCTTCTGCTTGTCATATAGGGCCAAATCCAGCTTCGTGAATTCGTCAGGAGTATAATCGTAGTTCGGCAGCGCGGAAGCCCCGCTCAACCAGCCATACCTTTCGTTCAAGAAGTAGGCTGTCGTCCCCAGCAATACAAGACTCGCTATCACTCCGATCACGATACGTTTAAGATTTGATATGTTCGACTTTGCTGTTTCCATGCCTTAGTATTCTCCTCTTTGATGTTTGAATTGCGGAACGCTTGACTCGAATCCTCCTATTAGTTTCCTTTTTACCCACTTTTCCGCATATGAACATTCGACAATTTTCCAGAGTATTCCTTCTTGATAATCCTTAAAGATTTCCTTTACATAGCAAATAGGCTGAGCCTCGGCTCAACCTATTTGCGCAAATTGCAAGCGGGTCGTCAATGGTGTGTGCTTGCCGCAGTAATCCGGTAAGTGCAGCCGGCCTCAGTCGGAAAGCGGTAAAGCTGCGGGGCTGCTGTCCCGTCCTGAAGTTCTTTTGTCTCTGCGAAGGCTTCCATCGCAAGTAACGATGGGACTGCAGCGGACTCATTCTTCGCACGAATCGGCTCTCGGGAGCGAATCGTGCACGTTTCGCCTGCCAGGGAAGTCAGCAGCGCCTCTTGAAGACGGCCCTCCGACCAAGTCAGGCTCACCTCGAAGCCTCCGCGCGCGCGCAAGCCGCGAACGCTGCCCTCCTTCCAGGCGCTTGGCAGCGCAGGCAGCCATTCGATCGTCCCTCCGTGAGATTGCAGCAGCATTTCGGCAATGGCCGCCGTCACGCCGAAATTACCGTCAATCTGAAACGGAGGGTGGGCGTCGAACAGATTGGGATATACTCCGCCCCCGACAAAGCTGATTCCGTCGTCCTCCGCCGGACGAAGCAGGTTGGCGATCAGCCGCAATGCCCGGTCTCCCTCGCGGAATCGGGCCCATAGAGCTACCTTCCACGCCAGGCTCCAGCCCGTTCCGTCGTCTCCTCTTCGCTCCATGGATACCCGGGCGGCATGGGACAACGCTTCCTGCTCGCCAATGTCCGGCTCATAGCCCGGATAAATGCCGTAGAGGTGAGAGACATGGCGATGCTGCACATCCTCATCCTCATAATCCGCGGACCACTCCTGCAGTTGGCCGTGCTTGCCCACCCGATAAGAGGGCAATCGGGAGAGCGAGACAGACAGCGTCTCGACCAGCTCTTCATCTTGCCGAAGAAGGCGGGCTGCCTCGATGCAATGGCCGAATAGCTCCCGGATGAGAGTGACGTCCATCGTGACCGTCTCGCTCAAGGCCGACTCCCTGCCGCTGGCGTCTACGAACCGATGCTCCGGCGAGGTAGAAGGCGACGTCATAAGACCTCCCTGCCCATCCTCGACGAGCCAATCCAGACAGAACAGCGCCGCATCCTTCATGATCGGATAAGCGTATTCGCGCAAATACGCGGCATCCCGGCCGAAAGCATAGTGCTCCCACAAATGCTGGCACAGCCATACGCCACCCATCGGCCAATTCGCCCAAAGCGGGTTGCCGTGCCCGTAGTCTCCGGGAGGCGCGGATTGCCGCCATAGATCCGAGTTATGATGCGCCGTCCATCCTCGACAACCGTAGTTCGTCTCGGCGGTTATCCGACCGTTCGCGGCCAGCTCGCCGATAAACCGCAATAAGGGCTCATGACATTCGGACAGATTGCCGACCTCCGCCGGCCAATAGTTCATCTGTGCGTTAATGTTCAGCGTGTAATTGCAGCTCCATACCGGACGCACCTGATGGCTCCAGATGCCTTGCAGGTTCGTTGGCTGAGTTCCCTTCCTGGAGCCGGCAATCATCAAGTAACGTCCATATTGGAAGAGAAGCTCGACGAGCTGCGGATCGTTCGCGCCATATTCCGCGATTCGCTTGTCCGTCGACAGCTCGCCTCGGTCATCGGCAGGGCCGAGCTTCAGCTCCACTCGGCCGAACAGCTCCCGATAATCGTTCAAATGCTTGTCCAGCAGCGCTTCGTAGGGCTGCGCCATAGCCGCGGCCAATCGGGATCTGGCTAGCTCCTCCGCCAACCGGCCATCGGCATCCGGCAGCTGGTCGAAGCCCTTAAAGCTTGTTCCCGCTGCGAACAGCAGCGTGACCTCCGTCGCGCCTTCAACGTGCAGACCCTCGGAATCGCATCTGACGATAGCCTGACTGTCCGCTTGAACGCCAATCCGCCCTTCAAAGCGAATAGCCCTAGAGCTCGCCGGATCTCCATACCTGACCGGCTCGTCCGTCGGATAATAATTAGGGTCGACGTTTTCCGGGCATATCCCTCTCAGCACCAGCTCCTTCTCTTCCCTAGAGCGGGTCGACCGAAGCGGGCTGCTTAACTCGGCTTTGAATGCGAGCATCCGTTCGCGGCTTGCGGTCAATCGCAGCACCAGCACACGGTCCGGATGCGAGACGAACGCTTCCCGGCAATATTCGACTTGCCCGATGCGATAACGAACCCGCGCAACGCCGTCCTCCAAGTCAAGCTCGCGGCGATAAGCCTCCGCCAGATTGCCATGGAAGAAGGACAATTGAAGCTGCCCCAGAGGCATGTAGGTTTGCGTGTACGGTCCCATCATCGACGCCCGGCTGAGCCGCTCGGCTTCTTCATGCCGCCCGTCGGCAATCAGCTTCCTCAGCCGAGGCAGAGCGTCTCTGCCAAGCGGGTTGTTCCAGTCGCGGGGATAGCCCGACCACAGCGTGTCCTCATTGAGCTGCAGCCGCTCCAGATCCACTCCGCCGTACACCATGGCCCCAAGCGAGCCGTTTCCTAGGGGAAGCGCCTCCGTCCATACATCTGCCGGCTTGCGGTAATGCAGCTTCATTGTCCCTTGCTCCAGTACTCGTCGAGAATCGCTTGGACGCGAACGACCTGACCGCCCGACCTCATGCTCCTCTCCATCGCCTCCATTAACGCCAAGGTGCGCACAGCTTCATGAACATCCGGCAATGGCGTTGCGTCACTGTCCAGGCAGTCGGCGAAATACTCGATATAGTTCTGGTACTCCCCGGCGTGATGGCTTTTTCCTTCAAACCGGAAGTAATACGGATCCTTCTCCTCATAGGCGTGCGCAGCATTGCCCTCGCCCTCGAAGTGCGTGTTATAGCGCAAGCTCGGATATTCGCCCCGAGTCGTTCCTTTCGTGCCGCGCAGCACGCAGCTAATCGACGGCTCGATGGCCTGCTCGAACGTCGGCAGAGTGTAGCTGCCCGCTACGGTCGCAATTCTGCCTTGCTCGTCGCGAAGAATGAAGCGCATCGAATCCCAGGTTTCCAGCCCGTGGGCCGCATTGTTGGCGCTGCTTCGGCCAAATCCGGCAACCTCGCTCACCTCCGGCAAATACCAGCGCACAAGATCGACGGCATGAATCATAAAGCCGTACATCCAGCTAAAGCCCTTTTGCCGGCTCCAAGCTTTCTCCAGAAACCAGCGTCCATCCGTAATGTAATGAGCCTCTACCGTCTCCAGGTCGCCGTTGCGGCCTTGATCGTAATCCTCCCGCTGCTTGATCATCGGCTCGAAGAAACGGGTGCTTTGGCCGACGAATACCTTTTTCCCCGTTCTCTGCTGAACCTCGATCAATTCCTTTGCCCCTTCCAGAGAAGGGAGCAACGGCTTCGTGCAGACCACGTGCTTACCCGCCTCCAGCGCCTGGCAGACATGCTTCAGATGAAGCTGGTCGGGGGTATAGATGGCGATGACTTCAATCGTCGGATCGTCCAGCAGTTCCTGATAATCCGTCGTCCACTCCGAGAAGCCGAACTCCTTGGCGCGCTGGGCGCAAATCTCTTCATTCAGATCGCATACCTTAACCAGCTTCCAACGCTCGCTCTGCAGCGCCGCCGACATAATGCTCCGTCCCTCTCCCAAGCCGACAACACCCAATGTATAAACCTTTTTCTGTTCCATCTCTGCACTCTCCCCAATCGTCTTTGCATTCACAGTATAAGCATTCTGCGACCTTTGCCGCGTCCCGCGCCTCTCGGCTCGCTCCATCGTCGCATTCTGCGACCATGCCCACGCCTCGCGCCTCTCGGCACGCTCCATCGTCGCATTCTGCGACCATACCCGCGCCCCGCGCTTCTCCGCTCGCTCCACCGTCGCATTCTGCGACCTTAGCCGCGTCTCGCGCTTCTCCGCTCGCTCCACCGTCGCATTCTGCGACCATACCCGCGCCCCGCGCTTCTCCGCTCGCTCCATCGTCGCATTCTGCGACCATACCCGCGCCCCGCGCTTCTCCGCTCGCTCCATCGTCGCATTACGCGACTTACGCGCTCGCCGCGCCTCTCCACGCGCCTCATCGTCGCATTCTGCGACTATGGCCGCGCCTCGCGCCTCTCCGCTCGCTCCATCGTCGCATTCTGCGACTATACCCGCGTCCCGCGCCTCTCGGCTCGCTCCATCGTCGCATTCTGCGACCATGCCCACGCCCCGCGCCTCTCGGCACGCTCCATCGTCGCATTCTGCGACCATACCCGCGCCCCGCGCTTCTCCGCTCGCTCCATCGTCGCATTCTGCGACTATACCCGCGTCTCGCACCTCTCGGCACGCTCCACCGTCGCATTCTGCGACTATACCCGCGTCTCGCGCTTCTCCGCTCGCTCCATCGTCGCATTCTGCGACCATACCCGCGCCCCGCGCTTCTCCGCTCGCTCCATCGTCGCATTCTGCGACCATACCCGCGTCCCGCGCCTCTCCGCTCGCTCCATCGTCGCATTCTGCGACCTTAGCCGCGTCTCGCGCTTCTCCGCTCGCTCCATCGTCGCATTATGCAACTATAGCCGCGCCTTTCGCCACCTGCAACTGAAGCGGTCCGCCCCGTCGGCAAGCACGCATCGGCACTATTTCAAGAAAAGCTCGATTACCGGCACCGTAACGTTAGGCTTTTTGACCGGAAGCTGCAGCGTCAGCGTTCCCGCCGGACGGCCCTCGTCGAATGCGCCGGCCTCCATCGTCATCGACTGCTCTCCGTCCACGAAGCGGACTTCAGAGGCGTCGTTCAGCAACTGGGCGTAGGCGATCTTTCCGGCGAACCCGGGAAGATGCAACTGCTTGAAGGGCCAGGCGAACAGGTGCAGATACAGCCGGTTCTTGCCGGGATGGTACGTGAACCGACAATCCTGCGGACATTCGTAAGCTTCCGGTGCAGCCGTGCACCCTTGAATCGCCGAACGATGGCGGCGCATCCATTCGCCAATCCCCTTCAGCCTCTCCACCGCACGCTCGTCGAACTCGCCGCGGCCTGTCGGACCGACGTTCAACAGCAGATTGCCGCCCTTGGACACCGTATCCACCAGCATCTGAACGAGCATCTCGACGCTTTTCCAAGATTCTTCGTCCCGGTAATAGCCCCAGGACCCGCTGAACGTTTGACAGGCTTCCCAGACGACCCGCTTGCCGTTGACCTGAATCCATTCCCGCGGCTGATACTGCTCGGGGGTCGTAATATCGCCCGGGATTTCCAATCGGTCGTTAAGCATAATATCCGGACGCAGCTCGCGGATCATCTTCACCAGCTTCTCGCTCTGCCAGGCTTCCTTGCCCTTGCCCGCGAAGCCTTCCTCGGCCGCAATGGAGAAATCGTAGAACAGTACGTCAATGTCGCCGTACTCCGTCAGCAGCTCTCTTGTCTGGCCGAACAGATAATCGACGTATCGGGAAAAATCCCGCTCCTTGCTCTGCGCCACGAAATTCGGATCGTAGCGCAGCGGATGCTTCACGTCCACCGTGTAGTGGTCATGATGCCAGTCCAGCAAGGAGTAATACAGGCCCGTGCGAATGCCCTTGTCCCGGAACGCGTCCAGCATCGGACGAAGCACGTCCTTGCCATGGGGCGTATTCGTCGCCTTGTATTCCGTCAGCTTCGAGTCCCACAGACAGAAGCCCTCGTGATGCTTGGCCGTCACAACCATGTACTTCATCCCCGCATCCGCGGCAAGCTGCGCCCACAGCTCGGGATCGTACAGATCGGGATCGAAACGGCGAAAATACTTGTCGTACTGCTCATTGGTCAGGTGCTCGCGCCCCTTCATCCATTCGTGCCGCGCGCCGAGCGCATAAAGCCCCCAATGAATGTACATGCCGAAGCGGGCTTCGGTGAACCATTTCGTTCTGTCTTCGTTCATGCTGCCGTCCTCCTTCAGCCTTTAACCGACCCGGATGTCATTCCGGAAATAATGTATTTCTGACCGAGCAAATAAATCAGAATAACCGGCAGCGTCGTCAATACGATATCCGCGGATACCAGATTCCAGCTGACCGAGAATTGTCCGAAGAAATTGTAGACGGCAAGCGTCATCGGCCAATAGTTCGAATTGTTCAGATAGTACAGCGGAAGCACGAAGTCGTTCCACGAGCCCATGAAGTTCAGAATCGCTACGGTAACGAGCACTGGCGTTAGCAGCGGAAGCACGATGTAGGCGAACAGCCGCAGCGGAGAGCTTCCGTCCACGATGCCCGCTTCATCCAGCTCTCTCGGCACGGAGCCGATAAAGCCGTAGATCAGGAACACGCTGAACGGAATGGTCGTCACCGCCAGCAGGATGATCATTCCCAGCTGGGTGTTGATCAGATGAGTGAACTGCATGACCTTCGTCAAGGTAACGAAGTTCATCGGCATCGCAATGCCAAGGATCAGGAAAAAATACAATGCCTTGTTCAGCTTCGTGCGGTTGCGCGAGAAGATATAGGCCGCGACGGACGAGAGCAGCAATCCGAGCGCCGTCGATACCGTCGCGTACAGCAGACTGTTCAGGAAAGAAGAAATCAGCTTGCCTTGCTCGATGACGATGGAGTAATTGTCCCATTGCAATGCTTTCGGCAGGCTCATGCTCATGGTGTTCGCCTCGCCCTTCGTCTTGAACGAGTTGATGACCATCAGCACCATCGGCACGAACATGAACAGGCTCAGCCCCCAGGCAAAAGCGTTCTTGAGCAAACTCAGCAATCCTTTGCCCATTAGTGATCTCCCTCCTCTTTCGCCATCAGCCGGATCACGAAGTAGCCGACCAGCGTCATGAATACGAACAGCAGCGACGAGATGGCCGTGCCCACCCCATAGCGGCCCATGGAAAACTCCTTAAAGATGGACGTGTACAGCACGTCCGTCGCGTAGCCGGGACCCCCGTTGGTCAGAACATAGACGACCTCGAACACTTTAAGCCCATGCAGCAGATTCAGCACCGTAGTCACGACCAGGGCCGGCATCAGCAACGGAATCGTGACGGATTTGAGCTTGTGCCAGGCGTTCGCCCCGTCGATTTCCGCCGCCTCGTAATACGATTTGGAGATCGATTGCAGACCGGCCAGCAAAATGATCATAATGTAGCCGACGCCCTTCCAGGTATCGACGGCAATGATCGATTTGAACGCCCAGTTGACGTCGACGAGCCATTTCTGGGCCAGAAAATCGAGTCCGATAAAGCGCAGGGATTCATTCAGAAGACCCGTTGCCGGATTGAGAATCGACTTGAAGATCAGTCCGACGACGAGCATCGGGATAATCGCGGGCATGAAGATCATGACGCGGTGAAAGCCTTTGAAGCGGATGCCTTCGTTCAGCGCCAGCGCGAACAGAAGGCCGAGCACCGTCTTCAGCACGACGGTTGAGAACGTGAAGTTGAGCGTGTTGCGGATATAGCTCAAGTAGTGCTCTCCGGAGGAGAAAATGACGCTAAAGTTATCGAAGCCGATAAACTTGATTTCGTTCGAATAGCTGTTCCAGTCGGTAAACGAATAGTAGAAGCCCATCAGTCCCGGCGCGATAAAGAACACCGCGTACAGCGCGATCGTCACAAAGGTGAAATACAGCGGATAGGTTTTGTTTTTCAGCATGCTTGTTCATCTCCACTCGCTACGGCATCCTCAGACCCGTTTTATCTTTCCGGCCGGAAAAAAAGGCTCCGCCGTCCTGGAGGCAACAATCCGGCAGACGCGCAGCGTCCTCACGTTTTGTTGAGCTTTGCGACGGCGAAACCTTCCATGCTTGGCTGCTGTCCTGCCTTATTTCGTCCAGGCCGGATCCTTGGCAACCTTCGCCATGTCGGACCTGCGCTTATCGATGCTCTTCAGCACGTCGACCGGCTGGAGCGCATTTCCGAACATACCCACCAGATCCTTGCCCATGTCCATCCATTGCGGATTCACATAGTTGACATAGTTCTGGATATCCGTTCCCTTCTCGGGATACATCTCGTGCAGCTTCTTCTGCTCGTCGGTGTACTTGTCCTTAAGCCCCGCGAAGTTCAGGTTGGAGACGGTCGGGTCGTTGTCCAGCAGGTACTGCAGGTTCTCAGGCTTGGCCAGGTAAGCCAAATATTGCTTGGCTTCCTCGATATGCTTGGAGCCGGAATAGATGAACTTGCTCGGACCGCCCGGATTGACATAATAAACCTGGTTGTCGGCCAGCGGAATAACGAAGTACCCGAAGTCGGTCGCTTTCAGATCGGTGCCGAGCTCCTCGATCTCTTTCGGCAGGCTTTGGTTCGCGAGAACCATCGCGTATTGACCGCTCGCCATTTTGTTGGCGGATTCAGCGCCGGTATCGGACAGGGCGTTGTCTCCGAAGAAGCCGAGATCGTACATTTCTTTAAGCTGCGTCAGCGCCGTCAGCATCGGCGCGCTGGACTCGAAATTCGTCTTGTTCTCGTTCAGATCGTTGTACAGGTTCGGCTGCAGCTTGTCGTATTGCGGTCCGATTTCGGAGAACCACATCACGTGGTGCCAGCCGTCTGCGACCGGCTCGTACAGAGGCGTGATGCCCTCCTGTTGAATCTTCAGGCCGGCTTCCTTGAATTCCGCGTAGGTCTTCGGAATGGAGAGGCCAAGCTTCTCGAAAATCTTCTTGTTATAGACGATGACGAAGCTGCTGGACGTATCCCAGATCGTCTGCGCGTATACTTTGCCGTTCAAGGACAATTGATCGAGCGACAGCGGGTCTTCGCGTTTCACCCATTCCTGATCGCTCAGATCCACAGCGTTTTTCTCTACGTTGTAGTTGAGGCTGATTTCGCTTTTGCCGCTTTGACCGCCGAACAGGTCGGAGCCTTCTCCGGAATTCAGCTTTGTTTTCAAGACGTTGAAGTATTGATCGGATGGGATAATCTGATAGTCGATATGAATGCCGGTCTCTTCTTCGAATTTCTTGGCCAGCTGCATCTCGGCATCCTTGATCCAGCCTTGGCTGGCGATGTACGTCAAGGTGACGTCCTTCTTCCCGCCCGAAGCATTGCCGGACGCTTCGGATGAAGCGCCGCCGGACGCCGGCGAGCTGCTTGAAGCCCCGTTATTGCTTTTGCCTCCGCAAGCGGACAGCAATCCGGCGATCAGGATGATGGCCGCGAACAACCCTAAAGCTTTTCTCATGTGTTGGCTCCCCCTTAAGATTAAAGCTTGAATCCGTTTTCATGTTTCCCTTGATGCTGTGCCGCTTGATCGGCGGGCATGGCTTTATTATAAAAACAGTTCCTCTTCCGCTCCATGGAGAAAACGGTTACATTTTATGTGTTTATTTTACCGTCCCTTCAATTGGCTTTTGACAAATCCGAATTCCGAAAGCACAATAATAGCATGAAAGCGATCTCAGGGGGAACCGGAACGCCCATGTGGAACAAATTTCGCAACATCCAGACTATTCTGTTCTCCACGTACTCACTTATCATAATTGTCGTATTTACGATTCTCGTTCTATGGTTCTACACCTGGACATCCGATTTATTGAGGAAGAACGCCACCGACTCCCTCGAAAACAACGGCAAATCGATGCAGGAGCAGATTGAATCGGAAATACGCAAGATGAACGACGTCTCGTTGAACGTCATGTACTCTAATCTGGTCAAGAACCGCTTCAAGCAATATCTCTCCGACATCGATAACGGCGCGTCGGAGCCCGTAGATCCGGCCATCCCTCAAGCCAGCGAGCCGCTTGAAAGCGCCAAGGAGCTGGCCGAGATTTTGACGGCGGCCATCGGTCCCTCCCGACCGGTAGAGCAGCTGTACTTGTACGACTTCAAGAACAAGGTATACGGTAACGGCTTCGACAACCGTGAACGCTACTATGATCCGAAGAAGAAATTCTGGTACGACGAGGTCGTAAGCAGCGATGCGACCAAGATCATTACGCCTCCGGTTATCGATGAGGAAATGTCCAAATATATTTCCTCCCGCGACAAACAATATTCGATGTCCCTGTTCCGGCTGTTCTACGATACGTACAACGTGCCGATCGGCATCGTCGAGGTCAAGCAGTACTACAATCGGATCATGCGAAGCGTGCTCGATTACAAGCGGGACAATCCCGATCAGGAGAGCGTGCTCGTCTATACGGATGCGGGAGAAATTCTGTACCCGCTTGAGGCAAATGCAGAGGATTACGAGGCTTATATTCAATACGCCGGCGAGCGGCGAGGGAGTGAAGCGCCCGATCGGTTCACTTCGGCGTTCACGAACCCGCTTACCGGTCATAAGGAGCTGCTGTCCTACCATCATTCGAGCTTTACCGGGTGGAACACGGTGCTGATCGTATCCGAGAACAAGCTGCTCAGCCCGTTGTTCCGCTTTGCCCGCACGACGGTGCTGGTCGCCCTCTTTATTTTGCTGTTTGCGATAGCGCTGTCCTACGTGGCGGCCAAGAGAATCACGTACCCGATTCTGAAGATCCATCGCGCCATCCGCAACATCCGGCTTGACGACCTGGGCTCCGGAAGGGTAGCGACGCAGGAGCTGAACAGCGGCCTGAACGAGCTGGACCAGCTTCACGGCTCGTTCCTGCAGATGAGCGCGCGGCTCAGGCAGTCGATGGACGAGTTGCTGCTGTCCCAGTCCCAGGAGCTTCAATCCAAGCTGGTCGCGCTCCAGACCCAGATGAATCCGCATTTCTTATACAATACGCTGGCGACGATCAGCGCGATGGCCGAGGAGAAAATGAACGAGGAGATCGTCGCGATGTCCGAGAACATGTCCGATATCCTTCGCTACATTTCATCCGACCAGCCTCTCGTTCCTCTGGAAACCGAATTGCTGTACACGGCCAAATATTTGGAGGTCAACGGCCTGAGGCATCGCAGCAAGCTGATGTACGAGTTTGAGATCGCGGAGCGCCTCAAGCGGCTTCAAGTGCCCAAGCTGATCGTGCAGCCGCTGGTCGAGAACGCCTTGAAGTTCGGCACGCTGGAGAAGCCGCCTTGGCGCATTCGAATCAAGGCGGATGTCGCGGATCATCGCTGGCGGATCTCCGTGTCCGATAACGGACCTGGCTTCAGCGAGGATAGCCTAGCCCGCCTTGATCAGAAGATTCGCGAGCTTGGCCGGTCGAACGAAATGCCGGTGCTGCAATTGGGCGGCATGGGTCTGCTTAATATCTACATCCGCTTGAAGCTGACCTATGGGGATTCCGCCCGCTTCGAGCTCGCCAACTCGCCGGAGGGCGGCGCCGTTATCACTATCGGAGGAAAGCTCTCCAACAAGGAGGAATAACCGCATGGATTCGACTTCAACTCCGATTCGGATCGTCGTCGCCGAAGATGAAGAGCTGATTATGAACAATCTGATTCGAAAAATCGAAAATATCGATCCTTCTCTGCAGGTCGTATGCGCGGCCGAAGACGGCAAAGAGGCGCTGAGCTATGTGCGGGACAATCCGGTCGATCTCGTCGTAACGGACATCCACATGCCCGTCATGAATGGAATTTCGCTCATTCGGGAGCTTCATCTGCATTTCCCCCATATCCGGGCCGTCATTACGACCGGCTACGCCGATTTCGAGTACGCCCGTCAGGCGCTGCGCTTCCAGGTCAGCGAATATCTGCTTAAGCCGATCAAGCAGGAGGAGCTGCGCCAAGCCATCTCCCGCGTCAAGCTTTCGATCGACAGCGAGAAATCCTCCTACCGCAACAGCCTGGAATCCATGCGAGCCGGGAGCGATAAGCCGGAGACCATCGTTCAGCTTGTCCAACAGTATCTGAAGGAAAATTTCACCCGGGAGCTAAGTCTGGAAGAAGTCGCTAAAAGCTTTAATTTTACCTCTTCTTACTTGAGCAAAATATTCATCAAGCACACCGGAGCCGCTCCGTCCAAGTACTTGATTGCGCTGAGGATCAACGAAGCGAAGTACCTGCTGACCGAGCACAGACATCTGAGCGTCAAGGAGGTCGGGGAACGGATCGGCTACCCGGACCAGTTTTACTTCAGCCGTCTGTTCAAGCAGGTTACAGGATCTACGCCGAAGGAATTTCAGAAATAAGCCGTATCTGCTATTCGTTAAAGAAAAAACCGTTCGCAGGCGAACGGTCAGGCTGTCGAGAAAGTCTCGACAGCCGATACCGAACGGATGTCGCGGATGCCAGAGAGCCCCACGGGTTTCTATTCGGTTCTACTGTATGTAGAAATTTAGCATTATCGCAAAATTCCTTTTTCCTTGGCTAACCGATGCCAACCCGGAAATTCGTTAAAGATTCGATCGTAGAGTTCCTCGTCGCTTACCCGGTCTATATCGCTGAGAGCGAAAAAGTCCGCGTTGTCGATAAAACGCCCTTGCAAGTCGTCGAGTTCTTCCAGAACGCCGAAATTCGCATTGCCGAGGCCAACGAATTGCCAGAAGAGGTTCGATTTCGAGCTTTCGATGAGCAGCTTGGAAATTTTCTTCGTCTCGTAGATACCGCCATCGCTGAAAAATAAGATGTACGTCGGGAGATCGTCGCGCGGCTCTTCCTTGGTATACTTTTTAATAATGTCTTCCATCACGAGCGGCTCGTTGTTTCCGATGCCCAGCCCCCCGAACATTTTCGGACCCGAGTAGGTGTTCTTCACGTAATTCTCATATTCGTGCTCCGTGACGCTGCGAGTCCGCTTCGACTTCGACGCGAAGAACCAAACATCCATCACTCCGTCGTCGTCCATGCAAGCCGCGATCGCCAGCACCTTCTCGAAGGCTCGCTGCACGGTTCCTTTAAGGTAAATATTCGCCATGGAACCGGAGGCATCGAACACGACTGCCACGCGAGCTTTAATCGTGTCCATTCTCTTCTTCTCCAGAGATACCTTTACCTTTTTCTTCAAGAGATCAATCTTGGTCAGATTGACTTGGGTCTCTCCAGCGTTCGAATCTTGTACGCTAGAAGGCGGAGGAGAGCTGGCGGAGGCGGACGCCGCGACTTCCGGGAAGGCCTCTTCTGCCGGCTCTTCTACAACGACGCCGTGAGACTCCGCAAGCGGCTTCAGACCTCCATTAAAACCCCGTCCTATCGCCCTCAGCTTAAACGCATTTTGATGACGGTACAATTCGACCAGCACCAGCGTTTTTTCCGTTTTACCTTCGTTGCACTCATATAGGATTTCGGTATCGCCGGATTTAGCCGCGATCTTGCAACCCTGCACCTCGGAGAATGTGCCCGGACCGTCGAGCGTAGCCGCGAAGACACATTTGTGAATCGGCGAAGACATCAGTCCGTTCAGATTAATCGTGAACTTTACCGAACGGTCCGTTTGCGGTTCAAAACGGACATTCTGGGCCGGATCGACCGCCTGATTATAGAAGATAAAGTACTGGTCCGACGGTACTTTGCCCTGATCGTTTACCATAAAGCAACTTACGTCCAATTCCGCAGGGGAACTTGTCCATTCCACAATGATTTCCGCTATGTTGTTGCCTGGTAAAGGCGAGTTGGAACCCGTAATTAGATGATTCGTATTCGACATTTAATTGCCTCCTCCATGATGCTTTGACTTCATGCATGATTCGAGTGGATTCCTTATTATTCGCTATTCTTTCTTGTAACTCCTCTAGAGTTCGCCCTATTCATGAACTTGCCGAGTCAAGTCTCGAATCTGATTTTCTTTACAATGAAGCAAAGAAGACAGGATCGAGGGAAGTTCCCTCATCCTGTCTTCTGCGCGTTCTAGTGTCAGAAACGAACGGTTTTTTTGATGTCTCCCGCGCCCTCGAAGAGCCGTGGGCGCGAGCCCCGCTGCGATAAGCTTAAGCGTGCTGATACTGCGCTTCATGAAGACGGCTGTAGATTCCGCCGGAAGCGATAAGCTCCTGGTGCCGGCCTTGCTCGGCAATCCCGCTTTCGTCGACGACAACGATCCGGTCCGCGTTCTTGATCGTCGCGAGCCGATGCGCGATAACGAGCGTAGTCCGGCCGACGGAGAGCTCGGACAGAGACTTCTGAATCGCCTGCTCGGTCGCGGTATCGAGCGCCGATGTCGCTTCGTCAAGGATAAGAATCGGCGGATTTTTCAAGAACATGCGAGCAATCGCCATCCGCTGCTTCTGTCCGCCAGACAGCTTCACTCCTCGTTCGCCGATGACCGTATCCATGCCTTGCGGCAATTGCCGGATCATCTCCTCCAGCGAGGCCCGTCTGGCCGCCTCCCAGATTTGCTCCTCCGTTGCCTTCAGATCGCCATAGGCGATATTCTCCCTGATCGTGCCGGAGAACAGGAATACATCCTGTTGGACGATGCCGATATTTTTGCGCAGCGATTGCAGCGTCAGACTGCGAATGTCCATTCCGTCGACGGTAATCCGCCCGCCGGTAACGTCGTAAAACCGCGGCAGCAGACTGCAGATCGTCGTTTTGCCCGCGCCCGAGGGTCCGACGAACGCAATGGTCTCGCCGGGACGGATCGTCAGGTCGATATCGCTCAGAATGTTCCTGTCCGCCTCGTAGCCGAAGGTGACCTGCTCGAAGCGAATATCTCCTCGCAGCGACTCGACGCTCTTCGCGTCCTTCGCGTCGGCGATATCCGGCTCGGTGTCGAGAACCTCCACGTATCTTTTGAAGCCGGCAATTCCTTTCGGGTAGCTTTCGATCACCGAATTAATCTTCTCGATCGGACGGAAGAAAATGTTGGATAACAGTAGGAAGGCCATGAATTCGCCAAGCTCAAGCTTCTCATGAATGAAGAACCACGCTCCGCAGACCATGACGAATACGGTGATCAAACGCATGAGCATGTAGCTGACGGACAGACTCTTGGACATCGTCTTGTACGCGAGAAGCTTGGTTTCCCTGAAGTTAGCGTTGTCGATCGCGAACAGCTTCTTCTCATGCTCCTCGTTGGCGAATGATTGAACGACGCGAATCCCGCCGACATTTTCTTCGATCCGGGCATTGAAATTGCCGACGTTGCCGAAGAGCCGCCGATAAGTATGCGTCATCTTCCCTCCGAACACGATGATGAGCCATGCCATGATCGGGATAATGATGAAGGTAAGCAGCGCCAGCTCAAGGTTGATGTAGGCCATCAACGTGAACGATCCGGCCAGCGTCATAATGGCAATAAAGATATCCTCGGGGCCATGGTGCGCAATCTCGCCGATATCGTTCAGATCGTTCGTTACCCTGCCGACCAAATGACCCGTTTTATGATTGTCGAAAAAACGAAAGGACAGCTTCTGAATATGCTCGAACATTTTTCTCCGCATGTCCGTTTCGATGTTGATGCCCAGCATATGCCCCCAGTAGTTGACAACGTAATTCAACGCGGTATTCAATGCGTATATGCCCAGCAAGCCCATGCCTGCCAATACGATCATGCCCCAGTCGCCTTCAGGGAGAAGGTCGTCGATAAAGCTGCTGACCGCCAGCGGAAATGCCAACTCCAGCAAGCCCGCGATAACCGCGCAAGAGAAGTCCAGTACGAATAAGCCTTTATAAGGCCGATAATACGAGAAAAATCTGCGAAGCATATGATGTGTTCCCCTCTCTTCCGACAGACGGGCGCTTGCCCGAAAAAACATTATAACTCTCCGAAATAGAAATCGTCTATAAAACTTGCCAAATCCGTTATGCGCATCAAAAGAGCAGAAACGGACTCCCGCTGACGATCGGAGAGCCGTGTCTGCCTGTCTCGCTCATGTACCGGACGACCTGCCCGACTACCGTCCGGACTTTCCGCGACGGACCTTCTTTACCTCATACATGCTGACCGTCGTGCTGACTATGTAATCCGGAGCAGCCTGGTTCTTGTTGTCGCGATGACCCTGAAGGTGCTCAGGGCTTTTCTCCCAACTTTTCCACGCCTCCTCCGATTCCCAGCGGATGATCACGACAACCTCCTCCGTCTCCTTGGCGCGTTTGTTGGTCATAACCGTAATATCGACCAATCCCTCCCGCTCGTCAAGTATGCCTTCCTGGCTGAAGCGCGCGACGACTTGATCGGCATTTCCTTTCTCCACGACAATTGTTCTCGTTTGTATGAGCATGCTTGAGCAGCCTCCTTAGGGTCGGTTCATGGTGCGTCTTGAGTCTCTTCATTTACCATCGTCAGAATACGATAATGATTATCATTTGCATTATAAGTATAGCATTACGCAATAAAAAAAAGAAATCGAAATGGACCTCTCGATTTCTTAATAGTACGAACATTGAAGCAGGCCGTTCGGCCCGCTTCATCGGCTCTTCCGTGTACTCGATCAGGACTGGACGATATCGTAGCCTTGATCTTCAATCGCTTGCCGAATGTCCTGAAGCGGAATCTTCTTCTCGTCGTAGGCCACGGTAACTTTTCCCTTGGCCAGATCCACGGTCGCTTCCGCCCCAAGCTTGCGGACCGCGCCTTCGACCGAGCTTACGCAGTGTCCGCAAGACATTCCTTGAACCTGCAGCGTTGCTGTCGCCATCCCGATTCCTCCTTTGCGCCTGTCGGACGAATTTTCAACTTACTTGTATTGTATCCGAACGGCCTTTTCCCAAGCAACAATCCCGATCAATCGGAATCTTGGCATAAACGGCTAGTCCTGAGATACCGCAGGCAGCGGCAGCTTGATCTCCACGCATGTTCCTTCGCCCAGCTTGCTGGTAATGCTCAATGTTCCGTGGTGACTGGCGATGATCCGCTTGCTGACCATTAAACCAAGCCCGTTGCCCGAGGGCTTGCTGGTGAAGAACGGCTCGCCGAGCTTGGACAAATCCTCTTCGGCGACGCCTCTGCCCTGATCGGTGATGCGCACGACCACATCCTCCCCTTCAAGCTGGAGCTCCAGCTCCAGGTCGCCCCCCTTCTCCTGCATCGCTTCCATCCCGTTGCGGATGACGTTGATCATCACCTGCTTCAATTGATTCGCGTCGCACTTGACCGGAGGAACGCTCTGGCGGAATCGGGGGACGAATGTCACATTCATCATGACCGCCTGGGATTCCAGCAGCGCGATCATCTCTCGAAGCAGCGTGGCCATATCCGCAAGCTCCCTCCGGCCGCCCTGCGGCTTCGCGAGAACGAGGAATTCGCCTACGATCAGATTGATCCGGTCCAGCTCGGACAGCATGATCTCCAGATAAGAGGTTGATAGCGTGCCCTGTCGGTGCCCGAGCTGGACAAACCCCCGCAGCGTCGTTAACGGATTGCGGATCTCATGCGCCACCCCTGCGGCCAATTGGCCGATGACGGACAGCTTCTCCGATCTGCGAATCGCTTCCTCCGATTGCTTTCGCGCCGTAATATTGCGGGAGATTTCCGCAATCGCCACAATCTCACCGCCCTCGTCGCGAATAGGCGATACCGTAATGCTGACGTCGATAAGCGTGCCGTCCTTGCACAGCCGAACGGTCTCATAATCCGCCATGGACTGTCCCGCTTGGACGCGTCTGCGGATGTCCGCATATTCCTCCTCCATCTCCTTCGGAACGATGCGCGGCTCCGTATGCAGCGTCTCCTCCAGAGACCATCCGTACATAGCCTCATACGCCTGATTCGCTTGTCTGACCCTGCCTTGCAGATTCGTGACATGAATCGCGTCGGAGGTATGATTAACGAACGATTCCAAATACTCCTTCGTGTTTCTAAGCTCCTCCGCCGAATCTCTCAGCTTGTCCGTATACAGCTGCAGATTGTCCGCCATTGCGTTCACCCGCGAAGACAGCCAGCCCAGCTCGTCCCGACCGCGCACCGTAATCTTGCTGCCGAACCTCCCCTCGGCGATCTCGTTGACGTTGTCCAGAATAAGCCGAAGCGGACGAATCAACCACCCCGCCATAAAATAGCTGACGATGTATGCGACAACGATAAGCAGCAGCGAGATGGAGATATGCAGCAGCAACTGATGGTTCAAGGCCGCCCGAACTGCGTCGTAGCTGAATACAACGCCGACTACATAAGGGGACTCTCCGCTTAGGGCGACGAAGCTTTTCAAGATATCGCGATCCTGCAGCCGTTGCTTGGCCGTGACGATCTGCCCGGTTTGGGCAGCCTGACGAACCCGCTCCGCATCGCTTCGCTCCTCCGAGAAGGTATAAGGGCCAAAAACGACCCCCTGAACGTCCAGATTATGAACGGTTTTCCCCTTCTTCTGCTTGAGGATCGGCGCTTTTCCGAAGAAGGCAGGGTTGAAGCCGGTAATCTCCAGAATTTCCCCGTTGTCTTCCATCAGCTTGCGAATCAGAGACTCCGTTCCGATCTGCTTCTCGTAATCCAAGAGTGCCTGAGCGTTCACATACGGATTTATGATGTAATTGGTTGTTCCATCATAATAGTAACCCCACTTGTTGACCCGGTCCGGGTCGGAGGAAGCATATTGATACGGACCGGACCAATAATTCGACAGCTTCTGTCCCTGCGGAATACGGACCTCCCTCGCGTCAAGCAATTGATTGAACGCGGTGTACCAATAGTCCATCGTCTTCGAGCCCATATCTAGTTCCTTAGGATCAGAGGATTTCAGCACTTTAATATCGTCTTCGGTTCGCTGCCATAGCGAAATATGATCGACGCCAAGCCTCGCGCTCAGCTCGATCAATTGCTCGTTGCGAATCCGGTCGATATGCGGATCGAGCTGACTTTGGGCCGCGAGAGCAGCCATGCGAAGCCGCTCTCCGATGGCCTCCTCCATGAAGCTCTTCGATTTTGCCGCAGCATCAAGGCTTGTCCCGATTTGCATTGCAATCGTCTGCATCTCCTGACGCCTGCTCATCTCCAGCTCATTCTTCGTGGAGTAATAATAAATAGAGATGTTAAGCGCAAGAACGGCTGTAACGACAACAGATATAAGCAGCGAGAGCTTTGCTTTAATAGTCACGCGACTTGCCTCCGTCATCTAGGTATTTCTAATCATTTTGACACAGTTCGACAATTTCCTTCTTTTTCCGCAATAAATTCATCGCCACATGACGTTTGTCATATCGCCGAACTGACACTTATGACTAACCGTAAGCGCATCCACCCTATACAATGGAACTATTCCCTATATCGTAAGGAGGATAATATGTCCGCTTCCAACACCGCGCAGCTTAAGAAAAGCGTCTCTCCTTATGAGAAATCGAACCCTGCAACCAGCGCGAAACAGCTGCTTAATACGCTGCTCCCGTTTTTTGTGCTATGGGCTGCCGCTTATTACAGCTTATCCGTTTCTTATTGGCTGGCTCTTCCTTTTATCATTCTTGCTTCGGGATTCGTTATTCGAACCTTTATCGTGTTTCACGATTGCTGCCACCAATCGTTCTTCAAGAGCCGCAAAGCCAATGAAGTCCTTGGCACGATTACGGGTATTCTGACCTTCTTCCCCTATCACCAGTGGAAGCACAGTCATTCGATCCACCACTCTACGAGCAGCAACCTGGACAAGAGAGGCGTCGGTGATATGTGGCTGATGACCGTCGAGGAATACCTCGCCGCTTCCGCTTGGAAGCGACTCTACTATCGCATCTATCGCCACCCAGCCGTCATGTTCGGCATCGGTCCGTTCGCGATCTTCCTGATCGAATATCGCTTCAACCGCAAGGGCGCGCGCCGCGCCGAGCGTCTGAACACCTGGATCACCAACATCGGCATCGTCGCTCTGTACGGAGGCTTGGCCTGGGCGATCGGCTGGCAATCGTTCCTGCTCGTTCAAGGACCGATCTTCTGGCTGTCCGGCGCGGCGGGAATCTGGCTGTTCTACGTACAGCATCAATTCGAGGATACTTACTTCGAGCATGAAGACGAATGGAGCTATGTAAAGGCAGCCGTCGAGGGCAGCTCTTACTATAAGCTGCCGAAAATCCTGCAATGGCTGACCGGCAACATCGGCTTCCATCACGTGCACCATCTGAGCCCAAGGGTTCCCAATTACTTGCTGGAGGAAGCGCACAACGCCGTACCTCCTCTCCAGCAGGCCACGACCGTCACAATATCCACAAGCCTGAAGGCCATCAGCTTTAAGCTGTGGGATGAGCAGAACAAGGGCTTCTTGACGTTCAAGGACGTACGTCCATTGCTGCGGGCCGCCCAGACGGTCAAAGCCGGGGCGACCAAGTCTAAGCCCGAGCCTCCGTTGACGGATGAAGTCGCCTAGCCGAAGATCCGGCATCCTTGAACGGCGACAGTTGTGTTAAACTATCCCTAAGCGGATTTTTTCTCTAGGAGCGTTAATCATGATCAAGAGGCTTAGGCGATTTCAGATTTTTCCGAGGACGACCGGCGTCAGCCCCTTCGTATGGCTGATGTTCTGCATTTTGCCTTTTTACTTTATTTTCCGTTCGTCATCCAACGTCGAGATTGCCTCCGGCATTCTGATGATCATCGTGTTCTTCTTCTGTTACCGGCTAACCTTGAAATACAAAGGTTGGCCGGTTTACGTTGGAACCAGCGTGCAGATCGCCATCTCGATCGCCATGACGCTGCTGTTCAGCTATGCTTATTTCGCCTTTTTCCTGGCGTTCTTCATCGGCTATATTCAGAACAAAGCCGGGTTTATTACGCTGTACACGGTGCATATCGCGACCTCGTTCATTGCCGTCAATCTGGGCTTTGTGCTGCAGGACAAGTTTTTCATCACCCAGACACCTTTTATCCTGATCAGCCTGCTTGCCGTTATTCTTCTTCCGATCAGCAACTATAACCGCAACAAGCAAGGGGAGCTTCAAGAACAGCTTAAAGACGCCAATCAGAGGATCTCCGAGCTCGTCAAGCTGGAGGAGCGGCAGCGCATCGCCCGCGATCTGCACGATACGCTGGGACAGAAGCTGTCCTTGATCGGCTTGAAGAGCGATCTTGCCCACAAGCTGATCGCCGCCAATCCCGATCGCGCGCGCGCGGAGATCAAGGACGTGCAGCAGACCGCCCGGACCGCTCTGCATGAAGTCCGGCTGCTAGTATCGGAGATGCGCGGAACCCGTCTTGAGGATGAAATTGAACGAATCAAGCAGATTTTGAAGGTGGCTCAAATCGAGTTTGCATTCGAGGGCAGTACGCAGCTTCACGGCGTGTCGCTATTATCGGAGAACGTGCTCAGCATGTGTCTGAAGGAAGCCGTCAACAATATTCTCAAGCATAGCGGCGCCTCCTCCTGTACGCTGTCGCTCGCCCAATCGGACACCGAGGTCGTGATGAAGGTGCACGACAACGGAACGAGCCGGGCCGAGCGGTTGAACTTCCGCCAGGGACACGGCTTGCAGGGGATGAAGGAACGGCTTGAATTCGTGAACGGGACGCTCAGCATCACATTGGATCAAGGAACGACGCTTGTCGCCGCCATCCCTCTGATCCTGAAGCGCCCCTAATAGGAGGACGAGAACGGATGATTAGAATTGTCATCGCCGAAGATCAACGCATGCTGCTTGGCGCCCTGGGCTCTCTGCTGGATTTGGAAGAGGATATGGAAGTCGTCGGACAAGCCTCGGACGGGGCGGAGGCGGTTGATCTCGTCCTTGCCCTTCAGCCGGACATTTGCATTATGGATATCGAGATGCCCGGCAAGACCGGTCTGGAAGCTGCGGAGCAGCTGAAGGATCATTCCTGCAAGATTATCATTCTGACGACCTTTGCCCGCACGGGCTATTTCGAACGGGCTGTCAAAGCCGGCGTCAGCGGTTACCTGCTCAAGGACAGTCCGAGCGACGAGTTGGCCAGCACCATTCGGAGCGTGCTGTCCGGACGGCGCGTCTATGCGCCCGAGCTGGTGGACGTCGCTTATCGCGAGAATAATGAAAATCCGCTGACCGATCGCGAGAAGGAAGTGCTCGGCCTGATCGCCGACGGCAAGAACACGAAGGAAATTGCCACAGAGCTTTATCTGACGACCGGAACGATCCGCAACTATATCTCCGTTATCCTGGACAAGCTGAACGTCAGCAATCGGGTTGAAGCGATCAAGCGCTTCAATGAGAAGGGCTGGTTCAAATAGCGTTGAGCTTCATGAAATCCTTCTTCATGATCGCCTTCACCAGTCCGGGCCATTTGGAATTGGCCGGACAATATTTCGTGCCGATCTTCTCGATGGTCGTATAGCCCTTGTCCACGTATTTGTCGGAGAGCAGCTGGCCGAACTTCATGACGCTGTCCCCCTTCGTCTCGAAGCTGTATGCTCGTTCGTGAGGATCGGAGCCCGAAGCGTTCAGCCCGAACAGGTTGTTCTTCTTCTGGGCCAGCCGGCTTTTGCCGTTGCCGCTCTCCAGCTTCATCACGGCAATCGTGAACAAGGCGTTGATGCCGAATTTCTCCTCCGCCTCCAGAACCGACTCCTCCAGGCCGTGACCGGCCAGCGCCGTCCCCCGGAAGATCACGGCGATATCGTCTTCCGTCAGGCCGGAGCTCGTCTCGACCGTTGAAGTCGGCTTCGTCGGTTTGTCCGCCGATTCTTGCTCCTCGGGCTTCCCTTCCGTCTCCGACTCCTTATCGCTCTCTCCCTTCGGCTTATGCTCCGTGCTGTATTCTTCGGGCTTCCCGTCCGTTTCGTCCAGAAGCTTCGCATAATCGCCGTGTACATACCCTCCCCCGCTTATTCTCAGCCATCCGTTTTCCGTCTTGGAGACAATGTCCAGCTTCTCGCCTTTTCGGGCCACGCGAATGACCTTCGACTTCGGATAGCCATTCGTCCTGACATTCAGGAAATACGCCGTCACCTCGTAAGTATGTATCTTCCTAACCGGGATTGATGCGATATGTACTTCTTGATTCGCATTTTTGACGATGTCTTCGATCTCCGGGAGGGTCGACTCAGCCTGGAATGTCTCCAGGCGGATGAATTGCTCGTTGGAGGAAGGAAGAGACGGAGCTTCGCGAAGCGGCGCTTCCTGCACTCCAGCGTATGCCCCGATCAGCGGCCAAGGTTGGGACTCGGAGGAGAAATTATCGCGATTATCCTTTGATTCAGCATTCGGCAGCAAGTGGCTTATTCCTAGAGCCAGAGTCAGCGCTATAACCGCGCCGGATAGGCAGAGGATCCATTTTCCAAGGGTACTCCTACGCATTCGACTGCACCTCTTTCATCAATTTGGTGAAGGCAACTCGCAGTGATTGGTTTGATTGTACATATATGCAGATGAAAAGCTTGTCATTCTATATGCGAATAAAAAATGTGATTTTGTCGATATCGGAAAGGCATTGCCGCTGCCGGAATCCGCGAATGCCAAGGTTTCCGGGGAGTTTTCGGTTTTGGGCGAAAAAAATTAAAATTTTTTCATAAAGCTGCCGATCCCTGCTACAGATCCCGCAGCCGCAGCAATTGCTTACATAGGTTAAGCAACAAACGCGCATAGTATTGCTGTTGCAAACATTACCAATTGCTTAGGTGGTTTCGAATTGGCTCTGATGAACGGCAAGATTAATTTCTTCCAGGCGTGTACGATTCTGATGCTGATGAACGGGCTGACCAATCACGTCATCGTCAATCCGATGCTTCTGGACGCCTCCGGCCGGGATGCATGGATAGCCGCTCTGGCTGGAGGCGCTCTCTTCATTCCCTGGAGCATCCTGCTGGCTCTCTTCATGAGAAAATCCGGGCAACGGGAGCTTCAGCCCTGGCTGGCCGAGCGCGCTTCTCCCGCGGTCGCCTGGGCGCTGACGATACCGCTTTGCGTTCAGCTGTATTTCATCGGAGCGATGACTGTCGTTCATACCTCTACATGGACGATTACGAATTATTTACCAGGGACTCCGAAATTTCTGCTCGCGTTGATTCTGGCCGGATTATGCGCTCTCTATGCGAGCTGGGGAATTCGCGTCATCGCGATCATGTCAGGCGTGCTGCTGCCCGTTGTCATTCTGCTGGGCATCTTCGCCGGAGTCGCGAATTATCCCGAGAAAAACTTCAATCTCCTGAAGCCGTATCTGGAATTCGGCTGGCATCCCGTGCTGAACGGCATGATCTATGCCGGAGGGGGATTCATTGAGCTGGTCGTGCTCGTCGCCATGCAGCGGCACCTGAAAGTCACAATCCGCCCCTGGGCTATGGGCGTCTATGCCTTATTGATGGTATATATCATGCTCGGTCCCTTGATCGGCGCGATTACGGAGTTCGGTCCCTTCGAGGCAGCGAAACAGATGGTTTCTCCCTACGAGCAATGGCGGCTGGTCAAGCTCGGCACTTACGTGGAGCATGTCGATTTCTTCTCGATCTATCAATGGCTTTCGGGCGCTTGCGTGCGGGTAAGCTTGTCCATCTTCCTGTGCCTCGATCTGCTGCGTATAAGAAGAAAAGAGCTCAAGCGCCGGCTCATTCTGCTGATTGCCATCAGCTACATCATTCTGGCCCTCTTCCCGGTCAACGAGTACAGCTTCTATTTGTGGCTGTATCGCTACTACTTTCCGATCTCCCTTATCGTGGCCTTCACGGCCTCGATATTCTGGATGGGGATCGCGTGGTTTTCCAAACCTGCAAAAGGAGGCCTGACATGAACGATCAGACCGATTCAAATGCAGCCGCAGAGAACTGGAACGAGGCCGGATTGCGCAACCTGTTCTCCCACTCCGCCGACGTGCAGATTCTTCCGTGCAAGCTCGATGACGCTTCCGATTCCGAGATTCTGCTTGTCTATGCGGAAGGGCTGTGCGATACGGTACAGCTGGCCCAGACCGTGCTGCCGAAGCTTGAACGTCAGTATCTAAGAGATCGCTTCAAGGATTTGCGAGCAGACGGCTACTCGGGCTCTCTGCCGTTGATACCCGTTAAGAACGAGTCTGCCGAATCCCTGGCCGAATATCTTTTTCAAGGAGACCTGCTGCTGCTGTTCGCCGAAACCGGACGTCTGTACAAGATGAATATCTGCAACCGTCCGGAACGCAGTCCGCAAGAATCCAACACCGAGATTTCCATTAAAGGCCCGAAGGACGGCTTTACCGAAGATCTCGTTGTGAGCGTAGCGTTAATTCGCAAGCGAATTCGCAGCACGAGCCTGAATTACGAGACGTTTACGGTAGGAAGAAGAACTAAAACCAAAGTCGGCCTGCTATACTTCGAAGACATTCTGTCTCCGGATATTTTGCATGAGGTTCGTTCCAGAATCGGCAATATCGACGTTGACGGCCTGTATAGCATCAATCAGCTGGAAGAGATGCTAGCCGACTCCAAATATACGGTTTTCCCTATGTTCGCAGTAACCGGACGACCCGATTATGCGGTCAGCAGCCTGCTGGCCGGAAGATTCATTCTGATCGTCGACGGAAGTCCCATGGTGCTCATCGGACCGGCTGGATTGTCCCTGCTCATGAAGTCGCCGGAGGATGTGCATTTCAACTACACCTATATTTCCTTCGCCCGAATCATCCGGCATATCAGCTTGTTTCTGTCCATCTCCCTGCCCGGCTTCTGGGTATCGCTCGCCGCCTTTCATCAGGATCAGGTGCCTTTTCGCATGATGGCGACGATATCGGGAGCGAGGCTGGGATTGCCCATGACTGCGCAGATGGAAATGTTCATTCTATTGATGCTGCTGGAGATCTTCCGGGAAGCCGGCGTCAGGCTGCCCAGCTCCATCGGCCAAACCTTGACCGTCGTCGGAGGGCTTATTATCGGGGACGCTTCGATTCGCGCAGGGCTGGTGTCCCCGTCCGTTGTTGTCGTAGGCGCAATCACGGCGGTTACTTCAGTGACTCTCGTCAATCAGTCGTTAAGCACGATTGTGAGTCTGGTCCGCTTCTGTATCTTCGGCGTATCGGCCTTCATCGGGATGTATGGGATGATTCTGTGCCTGATCCTGCTCGTCGCTTATCTGTCCAGATTGCATTCGTTCGGCATGCCGTATCTGGCTCCGCTCTCTCCGCTTAATGTCAAAGACCTGGCCGTGTCCTATCTCCGGGTTCCCTGGAGCCGGATGAGAACCCGGCCGGGAAGCTTGAAGCCGGTCGACCGCGACCATCAGGGAGAGAACGGCGAATGAAGCGAAGAGGATTGCTGCTCGGCCTATGTCTGGCCGCGCTTCTGCCGCTATCCGGCTGCTGGAATTCCAAGGACATTCAGAATATGGATTATGCCACCGCTATCGGCTTAGATTACGTGGACGGCAAGTACATCACGTATGTGCAGTTTTTAAACTTCTCGAACGTCGGCAGGAATGAAACCGTCCAGATCGGCAAGGAAGTGCCGATCTGGGTCGGCAGAGGGGAAGGCGCCACGGTCAGCCAATCTATGTCTTCCATATACGCCACCTCGCAGATGCACATTTTCTGGGGACACGTCAAGACGATCGTATGCTCCGAAAGCTTGCTGAAGAAAGGAGTCGAGGAGGCTTACAACTCGATTAACCGGTTTGGCGAAATCCGCTACAACATTTACATTTTCGGCACGAAGGAGAAGTTTACCGACTTGTTCATTCAGAAGTCGATCTTTAACCTGTCTCCTCTCGACACGATCATGTTCTCGCCGGAGCAAATCTATGCCCAGCGTTCTTTTATCATGCCGCTGACGGGCAATCAGGTCATCGCCCAACTGACCGAGCCCGGCGAGCCGGCTATGCTGCCCTCGATCTCGATCGTTCGCGATGTGTGGAAGGAAGACAAGCGGAGTCGGCCGATGCTCAAGATCGACGGGGCTTATTTTTTCCAGGGGAAGAAGATGCAAACCTGGATGGCCGAAGAGGAGCTGGCCGGCTCGCGCTGGACGCAGAAGCAGCTCAAGCGCTCCTTAATCAGCGTTCCTGCCGGAGATCATCCTTATGCGACGCTAGTCCTGATCAATCCTCATTATCATGTCGATGCCAGGGTCAAGGACGGCAAAGCGCGGTTTGATCTAAGCCTGCAGCTGGATGCTACGTTGGACGACCTGAACCGCGAGGTATCGGTAGAGGAATTGGAGCGGCTGACAGAGGCTGCTGTGCGCGAGGATATTATGGATAGCTTTCGCAAGGGGCTCGCGAAGCAGGTTGACGTGCTTAAGCTGGAAGAAACCTTGTATCGCAATCATCCCAAGCAATGGCATCTGCTTCACGATAAGCAAGAGTTTCTGCTGGATCGGGACTCCATTAACAGTATTACGGTCAAGGTGCATCTGCGCAACACGGGAAAATATAAAGGAAGGATCCGGTAGCTTCCGTCGGGACAGATTCGCGCTTCTCCGCTTCCGGAGAAGCGTTATTTGTTCTTGGCACGGATCGGGCGCGATAGTCAAGCGGCCTGTTGCCGGGAGCCCGCTTGATCTGTATAATACGAATAGGGAACATACGTTTGCACCCCTTGAGTATCGTAATCAACCACAACCAGAATCGGCGGAGGAAACAAATGAAAGGAACGACCCATCTGGCCATCGGCTGCGCGATCGGCGCTGTCGCATGCGCCTATTATCCGTTCAGCCTGAACCATGCGGCATGGTATCTGTCCGTGGCCGGGTTCTCGGCTCTAAGCGCGGACCTTGACGGCCCGAGCCTGCTGAGCGGCAAAATTACGAAGCTATCGAAAGTATTGAGAAATGTCGTGCTAGGCTCGGGGATTGTCCTTATGGTCGGATTGGCCTGCCTTTACTTGATGTTCGATCGTTTCTACACCGGCTATGCCTCCTGCGCGATCGCCGCGTTCCTCCTCGGCCTCGTCGCCAAGCAGGGCTTCATCCGCAACGGGCTGGTCAGTCTCGTCGGCTGCGTGCTCCTGTATTACGGCTTGGCGTCCGGCCAGACCTGGATGATCGGCCTTGCCCTGTTCATCATCGGCGCGCCTTGGCTGAAGCATCGGGGAATGACGCACACCGTCTGGGCTTTGGCGCTGTGGGGCGCAATCGGGCGAGAGTTGGAGCGGCAGCTGGGCATAGAAGGGATAGCCGCTGTCGCGGTTGCCGGCTATGCTTCGCATTTGCTGGCCGACACGATGACGCCGAGCGGCGTGAAATGGCTGTATCCGCTGTACAAGAAATCAATTAAGCTTCATTGAGAGAACGAGCTGTTGAGGGGCTCATTAGTGCCTTAACCACAAAGAAGGGACTGCAGAGGCGGGTTTTGACCACGCCGAGCAGTCCCTTCTTTGCTCCCGCCCTCCGGCTACACTTGAATTTCAGTCAGCTCGTGCGCACGGTATTTCAGCCGGGCGGTCTCCGCCGCCTGTCCAAGCAGATCGGTCACTCTGATGCTGTCGCGAATATTACGCAGCGTATAAGACGGCGAAGTCGTATCCGTAGAGAACACGGTGATATCCCCGAATTTCAGCATTCTTTCTAGCAAATTGCGCTTCAGGGTAATATCCCGAACGCGGTACAATTGAATTTCCTCGCGCCGCTTCGTGAAGATCCCCTTCTCCACAATGATTCTGCGTTCGGTAATCTGGTAGCGCGTAAAGCTGGGAATGCCATAGTTGAAGGGTTTCCCCTCCCAAAGCACGTTTTCGTTCGACATGTCGACCTCTCCCCGGAATCGGATGTTTGCTTCCTTCATTGTACACGAAGCAGACTATCTTGGCTTCCCTTTCTTCCATTGCTTTCCTTCCGTTTATCTCGACCATACGACCAATGCGCGCATATCCCGTTCGGCGCCCAGACTTACCAGCTCCCGCCCGATAGTCGTGTCCAAGATCGGCTGGCCGTTCCACATCTCCAGCTTGACCTTCACCAGCTTGCGGCTGCGAATAATCGCGTGACAGGTTTGCAGCAGTTCGACCGCCTCGCCTTGCGGCGCCGAATCCTCCCCCTCCGCAGCGCTTGAGCCGTCCTCCCTGACGGGGTAAATTCGCTTACCGTTGTTCTCGATCCAATACAGCCAGCGCTCCCCCCGCAGCGCGAGAAAATTACCGGCCTTGCGGGAATAGCTCGCCCCTCGCGCGCTCTTCGGCCAATCGATCAGAATGCCGAACGGATTAGCCGGGTCTGCCGAGGATAAGATCGTCGTCTGGGGCTCGCCGACCTGCGGAAGCGGCTGTCTGACCGCCTCGCTGAGCTCGCGGGTCGTAAATTGCAGATGAGGGTCTCCCTTGACGAACGTCCCCCTCGCCAGAACGCCCCATTCCTCCAGCTTCTTCAGCGCCGGATAGAATTGATCCCATGAATATGGAGCGGTCTTGGCCACCAGATCCTTGTTGATTAGGCCATAGGCGTTCAGAAGCTGATGCGTCCACGCCAGCACGGGAGATTCGGCGCCCGAAGCCGACTGCCGCTCAAGGCTGCCCGAACTTGCTGCCGCCCCCTCCGCTTCCTGCGCAAGAGAGCTGGTGGCATACCACCGTCCCTGACCCGAGCCGGTCTTCTCCCATGGGGCGGATTTGCTTCCGATCTTTAAGCGCAAGGGCGCGAATTGGTCGTTGGACACTCTGCCTTCCCAGGCCAGCTCCAACAGCTCGCCCAGCAGCTCCGACGGCGGCTTCCCTTCCTCCCGGCTAAGCCGCGTGAGGAAGCTCGCGCCTCCCGCCCGAATCCGGCGCAGCAGCTCCGGATGCTTGGTCGGCTTGGCATTGGCTTGCTCCAGCACCGCTGCATACAGCGGCTTGGCATCCGTAAGGAAAAAGGCGACCTTGCCCTCTTTGTCCTCCGCCTCCTTGCGTCCGATCCAGAGCACCTCCCCGGATGCGCATAGCTGATCCAGGTACTCCTTGCGATACGCGATTACGCGAGACGGAAGCACGATCGTCTCCCAGTGCGACAGCGGAAGAAACAGGCCTTGCAGCCGTTTAAGCACGGCGAACAAGCCTTCGCTTCCTTGCTGCTGCATTCCTTTCCACGCATGCTGGAGCAAAGCGGCCTGTCCGCACCACCTTGCCGGATCGACCGGCTCCGCCTTGCTGCGGGCTTGGCGAATCGATAGCCTGACGAGCTTAGAAGCCAGCTTCTCGCTTGTCCAGATTCTTTCTTCATCGTTCGCGGCGTGCGGAGCCCGCACGATTAAACCGTTGTCGAGCAATTGCACGACAGCCCGCTTCGCCTGACTCAGCGTCAAGTCGGGGTAACGCTCGCACAGCTGCGCTTCCGTGAACGAGAGCACATGCTCAGCGAATCGGCCCAGGATGAACAAAAGCGAGGATGCCGTTCGCGGAAACTCGCCGTAAACCTCCGATTCATCGGAGACAATCCAGCGAAACTCCCCGTCTCCGGTCAGATCGACGGTCATCGCCTTGCCTTGCTTGCGCAGCTGCTCCAGCCAAACCAGCGCGGATTCGCCCGCCAGCCGCGTCAGCTCCTTGGCCGTCATATCGCCTCTCCTCTTCAGAAGCGCGCCCAATTCATCCGAATTTCTCGGCTTCTGCTCCGGCTCGTTCAGCCTGCGCGTCTCCTCCTCCACTACCTCCCGGCTGATCGCTTCGCCGCTATCCGACCGATCGAACAGCTGCTCCGCCAATTCCTTGCTGACGTTCAGCAGCTGCAATCTCGTCGTCTCGTCCAGCCCTTCTCCCTCGTAGAGCTTCATGTTCGCGTAATCGGCGATAAACTGGGCCGCGAACGGAGAAGGATAAGCGGTCTCCTTAACGACGACAGCCACCTCGCCCGACACCAGCCCAGTAAGCAGCTGCTTCAGCTCATCGATTCGCAGATAATGATGCAGGCACTCCGACATCGCCTCGTGCAAATAGGGAAAGCGCTCGGCATAGGGCATCGCTCCGCGCAGCAGCTCTTCGCTTCGCAGCCGCTTCTGCCACAGCGGAGTGCGCGTATAGCTGCGGGACAGCAGCAGCCCGTTCTCGGCGATCCGGCGGAATGCCATGCCGAGCAGCGGCGAACCCGTAATCGCCTCGACCAGAAGCGCCTCCGTATTGCCCGGCGTTACCTGGCGAATGACCTGCAGCCAGGAAGCGTCTCCCACGGGCAGTACGAATTCTATCCCGTTGTCCTTGGCGTTTCCGTAAAGCCGATACGGCAGCAGCTGCTCGAACTGCCGCTCGATCGCGAGCAGCCAAGCCCGGTTCACGGTACGGCCCGCCAGATTGTGCACGATAACATGCGTCTGGTTCATCACGTCGCGATAATGCTCGATGACGATCTGCCGATCGGTCGGCAGGCCGCAAGCGCGGTGCTGCGCCCGAACGAGCCCGATCAACTCCTCCGAGGAGGAGCGGTCCAGCGGATAACGCTCGCCAAGCCATTGGCAAGCGCGTTCATCGCTCTCCTTGACTTGGCGCTCGTCGCTCTCCTCCCCTTCCCCCTCGCCCAGCTCGAGACGCTCCGACAGCTCTCGCAGGAAGGCCCCGATCTTCTCTCCAAGCTCGTAAGGGCGGCTCCCGGCTTCGTTTCGCCAGAACGGAATTTCGCTGAAGCGATTGCCGGCTTCCGATACGTACACTCTGTCGTGGCGAATGTCGCGGATCATCCATGAGCTTGTTCCGAGCTGGAAGACGTCGCCGACACGGCTCTCCTCGACAAATTCTTCGTCCAGCTCGCCCAGATGCGCGCGGCTATCCAGATGATGAACCGGATAATTGCCGCTCTGCGGAATGGTTCCGACACCGGTAATCGCCGCCATGGCGGTTCCGGTCCTTGCGGACAGCCGATTGCCGACGCGATCCCAATCGAGCAGCGGCCTGGCGAAAGGATAGAAGCCGGACAACACCTGAAGGACGCTTTCCAGTCGTTCTCTCTCATATCCGTGATAGCTGTAGCTGCGGTTAATGAGGCGGTGCAGCTCGTCGACCCCCCACTCCTCCATCGCGGTCATGGCCACGATTTGCTGGGAGAGCACGTCCAGAGGAGCGCGGGGTATGCGGATTTCTTCGATCTCGCGGAGAGCGATCTGTCTTCCCAGCACGGCAAGCTCCGGCAATAACGCCTTCTGACGGGCAAGCAGTATCCCCCTGCTGGCTTCGTCAACCGCATGACCTGCGCGGCCGATTCGTTGTATGCCCCTGGCGGCTTCCTGGGGAGAATCTATCTGAATCACCAGATCGATATGTCCGACGTCAATGCCCAGCTCCAGGGAAGAGGTCGCCACGAGACAGCGCAAGCTGCCCTCCTTGAGCATCTGTTCCACTTCCAGACGGCGTTCCCGCGATATGCTGCCATGATGGGAACGGGCCATCTCGTACCCGACATGATCGTTCAAGCGCAAGCATAGCCTTTCGCACAGCCGCCTGCTGTTCACGAACAACAGCACGGAACGGCAGCCCTCCATCGCCTTCATGAGCCGGTCCAGCAGGGGCAGCCACACGGCTTCTCGCGTCGCGGCGGGTCTGGACTGATCGGGCATCGTAATGAGCAGATTCATTCTTTTGCTCATTGCGCTTTCCACGATAGTCACGGGACGGGGAGCCAGCGCGCGGCCGGTCGGCGGAAGCGCTTCTTCCGGTTCGCTGTCCCGCCGCGCCTCCTCCCAGCCTCCCAAATAAGCGGCCACTCTCTCCAGCGGATTCTGTGTTGCCGACACCCCGATACGCTGCAGCGGACGTTCGCCTCTGCGGGCAAGCCTCTCCAGCGACAGGGAGAGATGCGCTCCCCGCTTGTCCCCGGCTATATCGTGAATCTCGTCGATGATGACCTGCTCGACCGTCGTCAGAATGTCTCTGCCTTTCTGCGAGGTCAGCATCAAATAGAGAGATTCCGGCGTTGTAATAAGCAGGTCTGGCGGTCGACGCAGAATGGCCGCCCTTTTGCTTGCGCTGGTATCCCCCGTGCGAACCTCGCAATGAAGGCCCGGCCAATCCGCGCCGCTAGCCGCCGCTTGCGCCTCCAGTTGCTCTACGAAGCCGAGAGCATGGTGATGTATATCGTTATTAAGCGCTTTAAGAGGCGTAAGATACAGAATTCGAACGCCCCGCCGCTCTTTGCCCGATAACGGTTTCTCCCGAACCCGCTTGTCCAGACAAGGAAGCAAGGCGGCCAACGTTTTGCCGGAGCCCGTCGGCGCCGCGATCAGCGTATGCTGTCCGACGATGATCGAGCGCCATGCTTCTCTCTGGACATCGGTCGGTTCTCCGAAGGCTTCCGCAAACCATGCGCGGAGTACCGGGTGAAACGGGATCGCTTCGCTACTATCCGTCAACTCGTACAGCCTCCTGTCTATTGCAGCTTGTCTCGGCATGGATTCCGACGCGGCTTAACCGGCAGCTTCGCCGGCAATCCAGGTCGGATATAAAAAACAACCCGACCGTTGGTTCGGTCAAGTTGCCGTTGAAGCGGATTACTTATACGCTCTTCTGAAATTTGCTGAACATGCCGGAGGAATTCGCCTGCTCTCCGACGTTCCTGTACCCGAGATCGCGATAGAAGTCGTTAAGCACCGATATGCTGGCCAGACAATCCAGCCGCACAACGTGCTTGCCCAATTGCTCCGGCACGGCGCCGTCCACCCATCTCATAATATGCTTGCCGACATCTTGCCCGGCGAATTTGCGATCGATCGCTAAACGATGTAAATAGATCGCGGAATGATCTCCCGATACCTCGCCCCACAGATCCCGATCCCAGGCGCTTGGCTCCTGCATCAAGATGACCATGCCCGCAACGCGGTAGTCCTTCTTGAACAGGTACACTTCTCCGCGGCTGATCGCCTCTGGGGTATTGCTGGAGTCCTCGCCCTTAAGCAGCCCGTTCCATTGCGTGGAGCCCTTCATGAGCAGCCATTCCGCCGTATTCACGAGCAAGCTCATCACTTCCGTCGTATTCTCGGCACTCGCCCGTTCAACACTCGTAAAGATAGACATAACGACGCCTCCTTAATCGTAAAAGATGAATTTATAGTACCCGCGTTGCAGAAAGACAAACCATTCTCTATTCAACGTCGAAGTCGAAATACTTCTTGGGGTAAGGCTCATCCTTCAGCGTGTAATGCCACCATTCTTTATTATAAGGCTTAAACCCGTGTTTAACCATAGCGGCCTTAAGCAGATTCCGATTCGCGGTCTGCTCGGCCGTAATCAGCTTAGTCCCGTGAGCCGATATTTCGCCGAAAAAATCATAGGGACTCCCCATATCCGTCGGGATGCCCGTCCATTTGTCCACGAGCGAGAGATCGACCGTGCTCCCGCGGGAGTGGCCGGATTTCGAGGCTACGAAGCCCAGTTTGAATACCTTCGTCTTGTCCACCTCGGGATAGAAGATCTGCTTCGTCTTCGTATCCTCCGGGTCCTTGGACCAGCGGATGAAGTGATCGACCGCTTTCTGCGGACGGTAAGCATCGTAGATCAGCAGCGCATAGCCCTTGCTCTCCAGCTCGTCGCTGACCGCCTTAAGCGCGGCAGCGGCCTCCGCAGTCAGAATCGCCACAGGCGCCTCGTAGCCCGATATTCTCGTTCCTACGAAATTGTAATCGGTATAATAGCGTATCTCCAGCCGTGCCGAAGGGATAACCTCGTCCGCGTAGACGAAACCTTGCGGGAGCTTCCTCTGCTTCTGTAAGGGCGGCTCCGATTCCAGCTGCTCCTTATTTGCGTTGCTATCCGTCTCCTCAGGCTCATAAGCGGCCGTCAGAGTCGGAGAGGGAGACGAAGACGGAACGGCTGCCGGAGTTGCTTCGGCGCCGACCTGAGCTTCAGGCGGCTCGTTCTTGTCCGGCCTCAAGACGGCCGGACTTTCGGTTGTCGCGACTCGAGTCTCTCCGCCGCATGCCGTCAGAAGCAAGAAGGAGCCCAACAGCAACAGCGTCAGCGGCGCGCTTGCGCCAAGTCTGCGCATGAACGTCCGGTTCATACCCATCCATTCCTCCATCCGGTAACATGCGATATAATTGAAGCCAGCAACGGGTGATGTCAACCTCCAATAGCATGCAGGGCGATCCGCCCGCGCGCTCAAGGTTCTGTCGCCTCGCTTATTCTGACCGAAGGAGATGTCCCGATGCCCGCCGCCCAACGTATCGATTGCATGAAGTGCAAGCATTTCTACGTCACTTGGGACCCTCGGTTCCCGAAAGGCTGCAAAGCCTTCGGGTTCAAGTCCCACACCTTGCCGAGCCTTACCGTGCGCTCCTCCTCGGGTCAGCCTTGCATGATGTTCGAGCCGAAGACGCCTTCAGGAGGCTCCGCTCGGCCTTGAAGCCGCGCTTTACTTAAACTTCTTCCAATCCTGAGAAGAATTGTTCAGAAGGTATCCGAAATCTTGCTCTTGCCGTTTCCGCACCTCTTCCCTCGCGGCTTCGGCCTCCTTGCGCTTCGCCTCCGCAGCCCTGACTTCCTCCTGCTTAAGCGACTCCGCTTGCAGCTTAAGCTTGGCAAGGGTGTCGGCGCCCAATCTGTCCTTTAACGTAACGGGCTTATCCGTCTGCTCCGGCGAAGCTCCCTTGGAATCTCTCATTTTCTTGCGTCCTGCATTCGCCACGACTTCTCCCTCCTTTCTCCTATCCTCTTGGACGATAGCGGCATGCGATCAGACTTCGCCGTTATCCAGCTCCGCGATCACTTCCCGAAACCGATCCGGGAAATCGGTATGCACGCCGTCCACGCCCCAGTTGACCGTATTCTCCATGTTCACTTGATAGTTGACCGTATACGGATAGATCAGCAAGCCGGATGCCTTGACTTTATGCACATAGCTTTCGTCGATCCGCAGGTAATTCACGCCGATGCCGTTCGCATAGCCGCCGATCTCCGTCAGCATGGCTTGGGAAATACGCGCCGTCCTGTTGTACCAGAGCAATTGGAACAGCGGAACGTCCTTGTCCCAGCTCCGAATCTTGACCAGACTCTCCTTGCTGAACGATTGTACCGCAACATGCGCCTTCAGGTCGAACTCCTCCACCAGCGCCCACAGCTTTTCCTCCATGCCCGGGTACTCTTCCGGGTCTTTCGTCTCCAGCATGTATCGGGTATTTTTGCCGAAGGCTTCGAAAATCTCGCGCAGCGTCGGCACCCGCTCGCTCGCATATTCCTCCCGCGCGTAGATGGGATACTTGTCGTTGAACCAGCTCCCCGCATCCAGCGATTGGAGCTCCGCCAGCGTCATGTTCTTCACGCGTCCCGTACCGTTCGTCGTCCGGTTCACCGTCTTGTCATGCATCGCGACCAGTTGTCCGTCCTTCGTCTCCTGCAGGTCGATCTCGATATAGTCCGCCTTCATTCTGACCCCCAGCCTGTAGGAGGCCAATGTGCACTCCGGCGCATATCCCGAAGCCCCCCGGTGCGCAACCGTGACGATGCCTTCCTTCGGAAAAAACAAGCTGGGAAAATCGAACCGGTGACCTGAGAGCAGCACTATGACGCTCGTCAAAGCCAGCAGCAGCATCAGATGCAGGGCGTAGAAATACAATCGGGTAATGCGTAACGGCTGTAGCAGCTTCTTGAACATATAGCCCTCCCGGCGGTCTGGGTGCGCACTCGTCTGCGGCTTATTCAAATACTAACATTTTCACCGCCTCGCCGAAAGCCAAAACGAACCCCTCTTCGGCAGACGAGGGGTTCGAGAGAATGAAAATACGGTTCCGATCAGCTCGGAGAGTCCGCCTGCTTGCGAAGCTGCGCGGAAGAGATTACCTCGGACTGCGGCTTTACCTTCTTGATGAAGAACGCCAACGCCAGCGCCGCAACCGTCATCCACGTCGCGATGACAAAGGCGTGGTTGATGCCGAAGATTGTGCCCTGCTGCGTCGCCTCCAGCATTCCCGCCTCATCGGTCTTGGCTATGCTGCCCGCGATCACCAGCTCCTTCACCCGGCTGGCTGCGGTATTCGTCATCACCGTAACCAGAAATGCGGTGCCAAGGGCTCCCGCGACATTGCGAAGCGTCTGGGACATCGCGGAGCCGTGCGCATTCAGGCGCTGCGGCAGCTGGTTCATGCCCGCGGTCTGAATCGGCATCATCAGCATGGACATCCCGAACATGCGCATCGTATACATAAGAATCATATGCGTGTAAGTCGTATCGATCGTAAGCTTGCTGAATTCGTAGGTGGTGATTACCGTGATGACCAAGCCAGCCACCGAAAGCCAACGGGCGCCGACCTTGTCGAAAATAATGCCGGTAATCGGCGACATAATGCCCATCAGGATCGCGCCCGGGAGCAGGAGCAGCCCGGCTTCCAGCGGCGAGAAGTCCCGAATGTTCTGCAGGTAAATCGGTAAGAGAATCATGCCGGAATACATCGACATCGTAATAATCATATTGATGACCGTCGTAAGCGAGTACATGCCGTACCTGAATACCCGGAATTCCAGAATCGGCTTCTCAATCGTCCATTCTCTCCAGAAGAACAACAGCAAGGCCGTCGCGCCAACGACCAGACTGACGATGACCCGAGCGCTGCCCCATCCGTCGTGTCCGGCGTCGCTGAAGCCGTACAGCAGTCCTCCGAACCCGAGCGTGGAAAAAATAATGCCGAGCGAATCCAGCTTGGGCTTCGAAATCCGGGTAACGTTCTTCATCGAGATCAAGCCGAAAATTAAAGCAAACAGCGAAATCGGCAAAACGATGTAAAACAGCAGTCTCCAGTCGTAGTGCTCGACGATCCACCCTGACAATGTCGGACCGACAGCCGGCGCGAAAATCATCGCAAGCCCCATCATGCCCATCGCTTTGCCGCGTTCTTCAATCGGGAAGATGGTCAAGAAGATGAACGACATGAGCGGCATGAGAATGCCTGCGCCCGCCGCCTGGATCAACCGCCCGATCAGCAGCACCTCGAAGTTCGGAGCAACCGCGCAAATGATCGTCCCCAGCGTAAACAGTCCGACCGACGTTCCGAACAGCTGTCTCGTCGTAAACCGATCGATCAGATAAGCGCTGACGGGAATCAGCACGCCGTTAACCAGCAAATAGCCCGTAGACAGCCATTGAATCGTATTGGCGCTGATTCCGAGATCGATCATCATCTTCGGGAGCGCGACGTTCAACAGGGTTTGGGCAAGGATCGCGACGAATGCCCCGATCAGCAGAGCCGCTACAATCGGCCCTCTCTTCAGCGTAGAACCTGGATTACTCATGTTCCTCTTCCTCTCTCTGTCTCTGTATGATGCGCACGATTTGCTTGTGTATGCGCAGAAGGTGCTTCTCATCCTCCGGTGTAATGCCCAACAGGGCCGCGGACAACTCCGTCGCCCTCATCGCCTTGACGTTGCTTCGCAACTGCTCTCCCTCGGAGGTGAGCGTGAGCCGGATCGAACGGCGATCCGATTCCGGCCTCTCGCGCTCCAGCCAGCCGGATCGAACCATGCGTTCGACGATTCCGCTTGTCGTGCTCGTTACGGAATGGATTTTCTCGGAAAGCTCGTTCAGACCGATGCCCGGCTTTTCACCCACAATGCTCAGCACGAAATATTGGACTGGCGTAATGCCCAAGCGCTGTGTCGTTTGCAGGATCGTTTGGTGAAACGCCTGATTCAATTCCCGGAAGGACGAAAAGATTCGTTGAATACGCTCGTTTTCCTCCATCGTATAGCCTCCTCTCCGTCGTACCGTTATCCTTCGCAGAAGAATATTTCGTATACGAAATAAAATACGCCCATTCCTTCGATGTGTCAATGTTTACATATGTCATTTTTATCATAAGTTAGAGACGAAGCCTTTCGCCAAGTCCGCACAACGAAAAGAACCCGCGCGAGGCGCGGGGTTGCATAAGATTCCGAATATGAAAGCCTCAGCACATGGCGACAGGCCATCGGCGGCGCTCGTCCTCTTGCTGCGACTTGTAGATTCTCTGCACGCGGGAGGTAAGGGAGGAGGAGATTTCCTGCGGAGCGACGCCCAGATCGGCTCCCAGCTCCGCGCAGGAAATGTGCGCCCCCCCGTCGCGGCCAATCAACGTGACGGTCGTTCCTACCTTCATCTCTCGCGGAAGTCGTACCATCAGCTGATCCATGCCGATTTTTCCGGTTATGGGCACATGTTCTCCTTCAGCAAGCAATGCCGTCCGATTCATCATCTGCGACCAGCCGTCGGCATATCCGATCGGAACCGTCCCGATCCATTCCTCCTCCCGTGCCACATAGCCGTCTGCGTAACCGATTCGGTCGCCCCGACCGATTTTCTTGACGTGAATCAATCGGCTTCGTAGCGACAAGGCCGGCTTCAGGCGAAGCTCCGGCGCAACGCTTCGCGGCGCGAGTCCATACAAGGCAGCCCCGATTCGGGCCATATCCGTCTGCACGTCGGGATAACGAAGCGCAGCGGCGCTGTTCGAGCAGTGATAACGTCCCGCCTCGATACCCGAATTCACGATCCAATCCTTCATCGCCCGGAATTGCTCCGCCTGCTTGCGCATAAAGCCGTCATCCGGATCGCCCGCAGTCGCGAAATGGGTGAACACGCCCTCGACGCGAACGCTGGACAAGCGCAGCCACGGAAGCAGCCTCTCCCATTCCGAGCGCTCGCGAATGCCGATTCTGCCTAAGCCTGTATCCAGCTTCACATGCACGCAGAGAGGCTGCTTGAAGGAGAAGCCTGGACACGCCGCAAGCCGCTCGAACCAGTCGGCGGACCCGACGGTGAGCTCCAGCCGATGCCGGACCGCCAGAGATGCCAGGCGGGGCTCGATTGGCGTCAGAATCAGTATCGGCACGGCAATCCCCTGTCTGCGAAGATCGATCCCCTCGTCCAGATACGCCACAGCCAGACTGTCCGCTCCCGAGCGAATCGCTTCCCGGGCGGTTTCCGTTGCTCCATGACCGTAACCGTTGGCCTTGACGACGGCCATAAGCGCCGTCGTCTGCGGCAAGCGGGAGCGAATCTGGCGAACATTGTTTCGAATGCAGCCGAGATCAATCTCCGCTCGTGTGTCCCGGCGAATGGATGGGAACGTCATCCCGCCCCCTCCTTTCCTATCTCGCATGCTCTCTTGCCCCGGACTCGCGTAGAACGGCGACCGCTTCTTCCAACTGCATCGCCCTTGACGATTTGACGAGCACGACGGCGCCGGGTCGAAGCACCGATCGCACATGCTCCATCATGGCCTGCTTGTCCGAATAGTGATAAACGCGATTGACGGTCATTCTTCTTGCTGCCCCATCCGCCATATGAACGGATAACGGCCCATAGGCGAACAGATAGTCCAGTCTGTTCTCATCGATTTGCGCTCCTACCTCATGATGCAGGGAAACCGACTGCTCCCCCAGATCGTGCATATCCCCGAGTACAGCGATTCTTTGGGATGCGTCCTGCCACAAATACAAGGTCTCAAGCGCCGCCTTCGCGCTGGACGGATTGGATTTGTAGGTATCGTTAAGGATGATCGCGTCTTCCGTTACCACAATTTCGTTGCGCATGCCGGTAATCTCCGCCTGGGCCAGTCCTTGTCGCGCGATTTCGGTTCCCTCGGCTGTGATCTCCAGAACCGCCGCAATCACGGCTAAAGCGTTCAGGATCTGATGGCGTCCAGCCAAAGGCAGCTCGAATTCAACTCCCGGGAAGCGACTCACCGTAAACTTCGAGCCTTGTGCGCACAGCTCCAGCATCCCGGGGAAGTAATCGTTATAGCCTTCAATGCCGAAGGTGAGGCACTGCGGCTTAGTGCTCATCGCCTGAACGGCAGAGGAAAGGAGCAGGTGATCGCCGTGATAGATGAGCTTGCCGCCTCTGCGCAGTCCCGATACAATCTCCAGCTTCGCCTGAACGATATGGCGCATGCTGCCGAGATCGCCGAGATGCGCTTCTCCGATACTCGTAATGATCGCCAGGTCCGGCTGGGCAATCCACGACAGCCGCTCGATCTCGCCAAGCCCCGACATGCCCATCTCCACGACCGCGATGTCCGTGTCTTCGTCCATATCCAGCAGCGTTAACGGAACGCCAAGATGATTGTTCAGGTTTCCTTGCGTCTTGTGAGTTTTGCAGCTTAGGTACAGGCATCCCGCCAGCATGTCCTTCGTTGAGGTTTTGCCGTTGCTCCCGGTAATGCCGATAACCTTCGTTCGCAGCTCTTCCCGGTAGCCTCTTGCCAGGCTCTGCAAGGCAACCAGCGTATCCTCGACCATCAGCACCGGTACTTTTCCCAGCGGCGGTGGAGTCGGCTCATTGCGATTCCACAGCACGGCAGCCGCGCCTGCCGCAATCGCCGCATCGGCGAAGCGATGACCGTTAAAGCGCTCGCCGACGATCGGAACGTACAGATTGCCCTTGCGAAGGGTGCGGGTATCGATCGAAACTCCGACGACCAGCAAGCGGCTTTGATCCTTGGTCGGGAAACTGGAGCCCGCCAGCTCGCTGATTCGTTGCAGCGTTCTTCTTATCATGGTCCCGTCACCTCGCGTATTGTATCGATTTTTTGTCCCGGTCGCGGGCGAATGCATAATCGATCAGCTTCTCGACAAGCGCGGAGTAGGTCGTGCCGTCGGTCTTCTCCCACATAACGGGATACATGCTGAACGCCGTGAAGCCCGGCAGCGTGTTCACTTCGTTCACGTACAAGCGCGCTTCGCGATCGACGAAGAAGTCGACCCGGGCTAATCCGGAGCAGCTTAGCTTTCGATACACGTGCTTCGCCGCGGTTCGAATCTGCTGCGTAAGAGAAGCCGGAATATCGGCTGGAATCGACATCTTCAGCTTGCCGCTTTCGTACTTCGCCTCATAGTCGAAGAAAGCCTGATCCTGTATGAACTCTCCCGGCACCGAGGCAAGCGGCTGATCGTTCCCCATGACCGCAACCTGGATTTCTCTCCCGACGATCTCTTTCTCGGCTACAATCTTCCGATCGTACCGGAAGGCCTCGTCGATCGCCGCTTCCAGCTCGCCTTCGTTCAAGCAGCGGCGTATGCCGATGCTCGAACCCATGGATGACGGCTTGATATAAGCGGGGAAACCGATGCTTTGCAGGATGGATTGAACGACGCCTGCTCTGTCCTCGGCCCATTGGGCATGAATGAAGGAGCGGAACTCCGCCTGCCGGAAGCCTTCCGAGGCGAGCAATTCCTTCGTAGCCGTCTTGTCCATGGCGACCGCAGAGGAAAGAACGCCATTCCCGACGTAGGGGATGTCGAGCAATTCCAGAAATCCCTGAATCGTACCGTCTTCCCCGTTCGGTCCATGCAGCAAAGGCAGAGCCACCTTCTCCCCCTCCATCGCGAACAGCCGCGTCAGCACCGCTCCGATCGACAGGCTCGCTTGCTCGAAGGACGGCCGCAGAATAAGCTCGTCCTGGCTTTCCGGCGCCACGATCATTTTGCCGTAGGGACACCATATCCCCTCTCTCGTAATGTAGATGGGATATACCTCGAATTTGCGCGTATCAATAGCTGACAGGACCGTAAATGCGGTTTTTAAGGAAATTTCGTGCTCGGGAGATTTGCCTCCGTAAAGAACGTACAAGAGGGTTCTCGTCATATCTTTCGCCTCCTTTTGGCGCTGGCTTATATATATCTACCTTACCCGACAAAGCTGACGATACCTCTAACATAAGCTTAAATAATGCTTAAGAATGCTAAAAGAATGTTACGATTTGCGGCGGATATCGGGAGGGCTCGAACGGAGGATAGAAGCGAACGAGGAATCACCAATAAACGCAATAGCAAAAAGAGCCTCCGGCCTGCGCAAGGCCCGGAAGCTCTTCTCTTCTTTTATTTCACTGCGTCAGCGCGCATGCTCGATGAATTTGTCCACGACGCGGTCGATAAAGCGCAACGTCGATTCGTCGACGAGCCGATGCGTCGTTTCGTCGAATTTGAGCGCGGCGGAGCTGATATAGATTTCGCTGCCCGCCGGCGGAAGAAGCCTGGCTTGAATGCCGGGGCTGGCCAGAATCTCGCGGAGGTGAAGCTGGGCGCGGATCGTCCCCATCATTCCGGGCGATACCCCCGCCGTCATCACCGGCTTGCCGATCAACACCTTGTCACCCCTGGACAGCCAGTCAATCGCGTTCTTAAGCACGCCTGGCACGGACCAATTGTATTCGGGCGTAACGATCAGCACGCCGTCCGCCGCTCCGACCTTGCGCAGAAACTGCTGAACGGCGGACGGCGGATTCAGTTCAATGTCCTGATCGAAGAACGGAAGAGATCGAATGTCCGCAATTTCCAGATCCAGCTTGTTGATATAACGCTCCTTCATCGTATGAGCCAGCTGCAGATTGTAGGAACCCTGTCTAAGACTTCCAATGAGTACAGCGATGGATAACATCCGATCACAACCTCCTTTTGGTGGTTTTGCAGTCTCTTTCCTTATTTTAGCACCAGCCGGAGGCAAGACACAATTCCTTTTGCACGGTCGATCTTACACCGATTGCAGCTCGACTCCATCGGGAAGCAGACTTTGCACAAGCTCTCTCAACCGACCATCCGTGTGTATTTTCCCGTCAAGGAGGGCAATGATGCCGTGATCCTCTCGCGCCCTGATCAATCGTCCGATCCCCTGCTTCAGACGAAGCAGCATATAGGGCAGATCCACCTCATCGTATGGGAACGCGGCATCCTTACGCTTGGCGGCAAAGACCGGATCGTTCGGGGGAAAAGGAAGCGACCATACGATCACGTTCGACAGGGACGGCCCCGGGATATCCAGACCCTCCCACAGGGTTACCGCGCACAGGACGCTTGTCTCTTCCCGCTGAAAATCGGCGATCAGACGACTGATCTCCCGTTCTCCCTCATACAGAAAGGCGAAGCTTTCTGCAGCTCCCAAGTCCGCGAGCGCCCCCCGAAAAGCCTCCAGCTCCTCCCGCGAAGGAAACAGCATCAGCGCCCTCCCTTCCGTTCGCTCCAGCATACGGATAGCCGCTTTCGCTTTTCCGATTGTCTCGTCTCCCGGCTGTACTGGAGCAAGCACCTTCATCCGCGTCCCATATTCGTAAGGAGAATCCACGCGGAAGGACAAATAGCGGTCGATGCCGAGCGCTTCGGCCATATACTCGAAGGAGCCGTTCACGGAGAGCGTGGCGGAAGAAAATACGATCGGCATCCCCTGCCCGAAAACCCGTTCGCGCAGCACTTCCTTCACCGCTCTGGGCATGATGACGAGCGTCAGCCCAGCAGGACTGTCCGTCGCCCAGCAGATCAAAGAGCCGGAGCTTTGGAACAACACCAGCGCCTTCTGCATCATCTCCAGATGCTCTTCGACGATACGCAGCTGATAGCCGTCGAGATTAAACAGCTCGCTCTCGAATACGAGCTCCTCCTCAATGCCGTCCAACACCTGTCGTAAACGCGCCACTGCCTCCGCAAGCTCCTGGGAAAGCACAACCTCGAGGCGATCCGATCCGGGAACGGAACGGCTATAGCGCCGAAGGCAATCGAACAGCATTTCGCTTCGCTCGATCGCCTCATCGATCTTCACCGCCAGCGTCTCGCGAATCTCGTTCTTCAGCAGCCTCGTAAGGAGCTGCTCAAAATGCTCATGCTTAATTCGATACGTCAGCGCCTTCTGCGCCGCCGCTTCCAATAGATGCCCTTCGTCGAATATAACCGCGCAATGCTCGGGCAGCAGCGGGAGCTGTCCTTCCCGCTTTCGGCCTTCATACGTCCAGGCATGCTCCATGTAGAAATCGTGGGAGCAAACGATCAGATCGGCGGACTGTCTGTAATGCTCGCGGGAAAGCGTCTGCCCGCAGCGATGCCGTTTCTCGCACACAAAGCAATCCTGGAACGGATCCCAGCTGATTCTGTCCCACTGACGGTCGTTCAGATGGGCGTATTGCTTGCGATCTCCGTAGGCATAGAACGCCTGCATTCCTTCGCTCTTATTTACGAACGCCGGAAGCTCCTCGTACAGTGCCCGGTAAAGCTCCGTATCCTCATACTCCGTCCTTGCGGCGTCAAGCTTGTTAAGACACAAGTACCGGTCCTGCGACTTGGCAAGTCTGGCGTCGATCGCCAGGCCCAGATGCCGAGTCAGCTTCGCAATATCCCCTTCGGGCTTGACCAGCTGCTCGATCAACGACTCGTCCGCGCAGGCCACGACCACCGGCTTCCGATGATAACGCGCATAACATACCGCATAGAGCAAATAGGCAAGCGTCTTGCCCGTGCCGACACCCGCTTCGGCGAATATCGTCTGCTTGTCCGTAAAGGCCCGCTCAAGCTGAAAAGCCATGAAAATCTGCTCGTCGCGCACCTCGAAGCCCGCCTCGGGCAATATCTCGTAGAAAACATCCGCCGCCCATTCCCCGACCTGCTGCAGAAAAGGCTTGGCGTGTTCATATTCAAAGGGATAACGATTCAATAAGGAAAGCCTCCACAACATCTAGTCGAGACATTATTGCACGATCATACGGCAAAATGCAAAGAAATCTTCCCGGAACGCGTATGCCCGGGTTGTCAAGATGCTGCGGATGTGAAAAGTCTAATCTTATTATCAGAATTTGCGAAATCGGCAGCGGGGGCAGGCTATTCCGCTGTTACTAGCAATTGATGGGGGAAAACGATGTGTTAATGTGGGTAGCAGAGAACTTGCCGCACCTACAGAACTAACTTACAGGAGGCGTTAGGATCATGAAAAACAACTTCGTTCGTTCCAATATAGGCAAAGCGGTGGCCGGGGCTGCGCTCAGCGTGACGATCGCATTATCTGCGGGCTCGATCTTCGCAGGAGGTCCAACGGCATTCGCCGCCGCGACCAAGTCGACAACAGCCGTATCCAAAGCGACCAGCGCGTCGGTCGCAGACGACATTATCGCTACGGGCAAGAAGTTCATGGGCGTGCGTTATCTCTACGGCGCCGAATCCAATCGGACGGATGCATTCGATTGCTCCTCGTTCCTGCAGTACATTTTCAAACAAAATGGAATCCAGCTCCCCCGTTCTTCCCGCGACCAGTCCAAAGTCGGCGTGGCCGTGAAGAAAAGCGATCTCCAGCCGGGCGATCTGGTGTTCTCCGATACGAACCGGGACGGCGTGATCAATCATGTCAGCCTCTATATCGGAGACGGCAAGCTCCTTCACACCTATCGGGTCGGAATCGGCGTCACGATCTCCGATTTCGAGGGCAGCGCTTGGGACCGGAATTACGTGACCGCTCGCAGGGTCATTCCGCAGGATGCCGACAATGGCTCCGGCGACGCGCAAAGCGGCGAGAATTCCTCGCAGGACAATTCTGCGGGCCAGAATGATCTTACGGGCACCGATGCCTCGGATAATGAAGTATCCCAACCCTACAAGACTCCATTCGCTGCGCCTTCTTATTGGAAGCAAGTGCGCAACTACCGCTAGACGCGGCCTCATAAGCTTCAGTTATTGAAGCGGCGCCTCGAATGGGCAAAGCGATTTTGTCGCATTGTCCATTCGCCGGCGCCGCTTTTGTCATGCCTACGCGCCCGCGCCTATGCTATAATCAACTGAGCTTGAGTTCATAAGGACGATTGGCCAAGCAAGAAGATGGAGGCGGCTCGGTGACAATAAAGAAAAACGAAGGTTATCGGATCGCTTATGCGATTTCTTTTCTGTTCCATCCTTTTATCATTGTCGTTCCTTTGTTCTTTATCGTCTCCCTGCGTTTCGCTATTCATCCGCTTGAAGGCGTGTTATGGGGAAGTCTCGTCAGCCTTGGCGTTTCCGCTGCTCCGTTCGCGTTGATCCGCCGGGGCGTCGCGCAAGGACGCTTGACGGATTACGATGTCAGCAGGCGAGAGCAGCGCCTGCTTCCCTTTCTATATACCCTCATCTGCATGGGCGCCGCACTGGCTTTGCTGATCGTGTTCGATGCGGCCATCCAGGTGCTGGCGGTCTTCATCGGCATGGTCTGCGCGGTCGCGTCGGCGCTGCTGGTCACCCATCTGGCCCGCTGGAAGATCAGCCTGCACCTGATCGGCATTACGGGAGCGGTGCTGACGCTCAGCCTGCTTGTAACGCCCAGTGCCAGTTGGCTCTCCCCCCTCATCGTCCTTGTCGGCTGGGCAAGATGGCGCGTCGGCGCTCACACGGCTTGGCAAGCGATTACCGGCGCCGTCCTTGCAGCCGCCGTTACGGGCGCCATCTACCGATTATTCGGATTGTAACTGATCAGGAGGCCGTTGTCCCGGATGAACTGGAAACCCGATAAAGCTTCGCACAGCCCCGTATATGTCCAGATCGCGGAACATTTCGAGGGTCGCATGAGAAACGGCGAATATCCTTCCGGCAGCCGCCTGCCTTCGGAGCGAGCGCTGGCCTCCCAGTTGGGCGTCAATCGCAGCACGATCGTCTCCGCGTACGATCATCTTGCATCGCTCGGACTCGTTCACCGGGTCAAAGGATTAGGGACCCTCGCCTCCGCCCGCTCTGTCTGCGAGCAGGATACGAAACGCGTGCCCAATTGGGAGCAGTACGCCAAGAGCGGCTCCTTACACCCAAACGACCCGATCACGCAGCGTATTCACGCGGTTCTCGGGTCGGACAAGTCCTATATTAATTTCGCGATCGGGGAATTGAGTTCCGATCTGTTTCCCATCGAGCTGATGCAGCATGCGCACAGCCTCATTGAAGTCAGCCAGTATTTGGGCTATGAGCATATGCAAGGCAACGAAGGACTACGAGAAAGCATTTCCCGGCATCTTCGCTCGCATCGAGGCTTCGCCTCCTCGGCCTCCTCTATTCTGGTGACCTCAGGAGCGCAGCAAGCGATTCAATTAATCGTGCAAGGTCTGCTGCAGCCGGGAGATGCGGTAGCGATCGAGGATCCTTCCTACTCGTTTTCCCTGCCTATTTTCCGCTCTGCGGGGTTGCGCACCTGCCTGCTTCCCGTCGACCACGACGGAATCGATCCCGAGCAGCTCATTCCCCTCTATCGACGGCACCGGATCAAAATGGTTTTCATCAACCCGACCTTCCATAACCCGACAGGGGCAACGATGTCCATGGAACGAAGGAGAAGGCTTCTGGAGCTGTCGACGCATTACGGCTTCGCCATCGTAGAGGATGATCCCTACAGCCTGACCGGATTCGGGCGAGAGCCGGCTGGCACGTTAAAGTCGCTCGACCGCGACGGCTCCGTGCTGTATGTGAGTTCGCTGTCCAAGATTGTCTCGTCCGGTCTGCGCATCGGCTGGATCGCGGGACCGCAATCCGTCATTCGAAGGCTGACCGACGCCAAGCAGCAGCTTGATTTCGGTCATGCCAATCTTCCGCAATGGATCGCAGCGCGGTTGCTTGATTCCTCGCGGATGGACGAGCACCTCTCCAGGTTGAGAGCCGGATTGCAGAGCAAGCTCCTCCGAACGGCCGAAGCCCTCCGATCGGAGCTTGGCGACCAAGTTCTCTATCGGCTGCCGCAGGGTGGCGTTCATCTCTGGTGCGAATTAAACGGACGCTGGGACGAGCTCGGCCTGTTCCGCCGGGGGATCGACAACGGCGTCGTCGTGACGCCCGGCAGCACGCTCGGCTCGACTTCCCGACATGTCCGGCTCACCTACAGCCGGGTCAACGACGAATGGATCGGCCCCGGTATCGAGCGCTTCGCGGAGGCTTATCGGCAAAGCCTGAATTAATCACCCATAATCAGGACGAATACGACAACGACGGCGACAATCGTCACGCCGTAGAACAGCAGCAGTCTGCCCAGCTTCCGCTTCATATTGACGGAATACCCGCTGTTGCTCTCCTTGTCGCCTAATGTAGAGCCGACCTTCATGGTTAGCACGACCCCCGCCGCCATTACGATCAAGGTTAAGATCAAAATTACATTTGTGCTCATAAGGGACACCTTCCTCTGAGCTCATTGTACCCTTTTTGCTACCCCCTGTGACCATCCACTCCGGCAGGCGGCGGACCATCCACTCGATCATGGATTCCGCCTATAGCCCGCTTCTCTGGTCTTCGCAACAGAGGAGCCAAAATCATGGCTCCAAGCAGGAACAATATCCCGGATATTGAATAGACGAATTGCAGCGACACGCTCTCCTTTAATGTCCCCGCGAAGCCCATGCCAATCACCATCATACCCATGAACATCGGAGTCATTGCTCCTCCCGTTCTTCCGATGAAGGCAGCCTGCGTATTCTGCATGATCATTGTATTAATTCCAATCAGGATAAGCGGGTAGCACAGTCCGTTGACGATTTGCAGCCCAAACGTCAGCAGCAGACTCTCGGACCAGCCGATTCCGATTGTCCCGACCATACTGACGAGAAGGCCGGCTGCAAGCATCGTTTGCGGCCTGATCTTCTTGGCGACCGTCATGATCAGCGCTCCCCCGACCATCGTAGCCGTTCCGTTTGCCATGAGAAGCCATTGCAGAAACTCGCGTTCGCGCCCCAGGTTCTCAAGCGTTACGAAAACCAAGAGCGGCTGGATCAAGCCGACTGCGAGTCCGGAAACCGCGAAGGTGCCTGCGAGGGTGCGCAGGATGCGATGCTCAATGACATAACGGAATCCCTCCCGGATATCGGCCCACAGATTCCCTTTGCCCTGCGCATCCTTCTGCCGGTTAGACTCCTTCGGAAGTCTCAGGAGGATGACCCCGGATAAGAGACATAAGCCCGACGTGACAAGCAACGAAGTCTCAATCCCGTAAGTCGAATAGACATAAGCACCGGCCACCGGGCCAATGATCAGGAAGAATGCCGTCATCGATTGGTGAACGGCCATCACGCCTTGAAGCTGCTTCTCCGGCACGTGCTTCTTGAACAATTTCATCGCCGCGGGCTGGGAAAATTGCGACAGGATCGAGGAGACAAAAGTAGCGAATAGTAACGTGTGCCAATCTCCATAAGACAGCGCAAGCAGCACGGCAAGAATCGATGCCGAGGAAAGCCAATCGCTGGCCACCATCGTTCGCTTGGCGTTCCACCTGTCGGCGAACGCCCCTCCGACAATGGAGAACACAAAGATCGGAGCGAACTCCGCAATCGAGATCAACGACACATAACGGGAATTATTCCCTGTCACATCGGTGACGTAGAGCAGGATTGCAAAGTTCCTCACCCAGACGCCCAGGTTCAGCGCGATTCTGGACAGCATAATCGTTCGGACATACCGATTGTTCCACATAACCTACTTTTCCTTTCTATTAAAAACAAACATAATATTAATTTGTCTATTAATATACAAACATATTTCATTTTTGTCTATTATAAATTTCGAAACCCAACAAAAAAACCTTCGCCGAGGTTCGACGAAGGCTGTGCGGACTTGCTTAAGCCGCCATTATAACGGTAGATTGGCTTTGCGATACTTCTCCAGCTCCGGGGTAAGCTTGTAGCCATTTTCTTTGGCGACATTCATAAACTTCTGCAGCTTCTGCAAATATGGACTCGAATCGATGTCACTACGCTGGAGTATCGCCTCGTAACCGCGAATCGCGTTAGGCTGCATCTCCTTCGTATCGTAATTGAAAAGCGGCGTATTGTTGGCTCCATAGAAGGTCAGAGCCTCGTAGCTTTGATACAGCTGACGAACCTGGGCGGCCCTGTTGGAATAGGCATAGCGCTGGAGGAAGCTTTCCTGCTGAATCGCGCGCCCGACAAGCTGCTGATAGCCGATGACAATTGCGGCATCCTTCAGGTTGGTTTGAGCGGATTCGGTCGCCATGAGCTCAATATAGGTCTGAATGTCCGGATTAACGGCCTTGACGTAAACCTTAAAGGCTGAATAGTCCATGATCGGATAGAACATTCCCTCCGACGTTTCCAGCTTGTAGCCGCTGGAAGCCGCTTGCTTCAACAAAGCTTTCAGAGACGCGTCTTTCGTCTTGGCCATGACCTTCTCGAAGCTGTCTCCGCGATAGTAGACCTTCGCGATGGCACTCTGTATCGAAGCCTTCTCGAACCGCTTCTGCTGCTCGGGCAATTGTTTCCGTACGGCATTCTCCAGATGAAGAAGCATGATCGTCGCTTGGGACTTGCTCACTTCTTGAATGTGCGCCTTCAAATAGGCCATCGCCGCCGGAAGCTGACCCGGTTTTGCCAGCAAGGCATTGTACTCGCTAACGATCTTGGAAGGCGCGGCTGCTACAGCGGCGGTCACCGCGCGGTAGGGGATCCCTTCCGCTGAGACGCTTGCCGCCGCTGCGCCGGAAACCATTTGAACGGAAAGGGTAAGCGCTGCGATCGTGGTCATAGTCGCTTTGAAGCTGCGTGATTTTTTACTCATGGGTTAATCGACTCCTCTTGAATGGTTTATGCGTTTATAGACCTAGTTTATCGAGGTCTTGTATCTTAGGAATATCGGGATGTTGCCAAGGTGTAAACTTTTCCGGGAGTCTGCGCCATTGATCTTTTGCCGGTTCGGCAGTAGAATAACTTGATTGCGCTTCTGAATCGAAAGGACAAACTTCGTGACACCTAAACAGACACCCTTGCCGCTGCCGACATTTATTCCGCTTCTCGTCGGAATGATCGCGATCTCCTTCGCGCCGATTCTGGTGCGGTATTCCGACGCTCCAACCTCTGTACAAGGCATGTACCGAATGCTGTTTACGGTATTGGTCATGCTGCCCTTCGGTACGCGCCAGCTGCGATCAATTCGCACCCTCTCGTCGAAAGATTGGCTGCTGCTCGTTCTGGCCGGCTTTTTTCTGGCGCTGCATTTCCTGCTATGGATGGAATCGCTTCGCTTCACGTCGATTGCCAGCTCGACTATTATTCTTTCATTGGAGCCCGTGTTTGTCATGATAGGGGCTTACTTCGTCTTCAAGGACAGGATCGGGAAGCTCCCGCTGATCGGTCTATTCGTGGCTCTGATCGGAGCCTTCATTGTCGGTTCGGGCGACGTCAGCCTATCCGCCGAAGCGTTCAAAGGCGATCTGCTGTCGCTTCTCGGTACGCTGGCCGTAGTCGTTAACGTGCTTCTTGCCAAAGCCATTCTTGCCCGCGTTCCTTCTTATCTCTACAGCTTGATCGTGTTTGCGGTCGCATTCGTTTGCTTCGCCGCCTACAATCTGTCCGTTGGCTACCCGATGACGTCCTACCCGGCGCAGGAATGGCTCATCTTCGTCCTGCTCGCCCTCGTCCCTACCGTGCTCGGGCATATGATCTTTAATTGGCTGCTGCAGTACGTGAAGCCGACGACAGTCTCCATCACCGTGCTGGCGGAGCCTGTCGGCGCGACTTTGCTGGGCATGCTGCTGTTTCGCGAGATGGTCGCGCTCCCGCAGCTAATCGGCGGAGTCTTCATTATCGCGGGACTTCTGCTTTATATGAGGGGAGAGTACCTGACCTCGGCTTCTGCCAAACGCGACTCCATAGCGGCGTGAACGGCTCTAGGATATCCATACCCTGGATACCCCTTGCCTGAATCAGCGGAGGAGTTGGCGGCACGGGGACTTTCTTCGTTGCTTTTGCGACGGCGGGCGGGAATTTGGCTTGATGGGGGCGCTCACCGCCGCATTCAGCGGCGATGAAATTCCTACCCCTTGATTTTTCTGCAAAATGGAGCTTGTTTTAAGCTCACAACCATTGCCTCGTTAATGACTTCGTTAAGTTCCTTGGCCGCTAATAAATATTTGGAAATCCTACCACCTATTAATCTGTTGTATCGCGCGATCGGATGAGGATTAATGAGATCTGTAGCTTTTCCTTCCTAATCGTATAAAACAACCGCTGCTCTCCTGAGGAGTGCAGGGGTTGTTTGGCCTCCCTGGCTTTTGTTATTGCAATCTCAGATAGTCAAAATCAACGAAGCCTCCCGTTGACTTCGTCGCATAATTAAACAGGGCAAATCGGTACCCCATAAAATGAGGCAAGGTATAAGACATCTGCAGCGTATTGCCTATAGCCGTCCAATTGTTTCCGTCAAGACTGTAGTAGAAGTAGGCTTTGTCCGTCCGATTGGTATAATCGCATAGGAGCTTGAAGTAGACTCTGTTCTGAGTCAACGGAATGCTTGCTGCCTCCGTCATCGTTCCCGATCCGGCGTTCACCATCACGATGAACTTGGATGTTCCGGACATTTTCACGCCGACAAATCCATATCTGGCTTGAAACGCGGCAAGACCGGCATAATCCCCGTCTTTCATTCCGCTCGTTTCCATTGCGGCTATTCCTGTAGATTGCGGTCCGAACGTTCGCTGGGTGAGCGTATTTCGGGCATCCAGAATACTTGTGCTCACTTTCCCCGTCGTCAATCGCATAAATCCGGGCCGCTGAGTAAGCGACCATTTCGTAGGGTCGGGATTATGATTCCACTGCCACACCTTTGCTAATGTCGCTCCCGTAGATGAGGTTTCTGTAAAGGAGACATCGTCCACGTAGAAGTTCATCAGGTCATTTGTCGGGTTCGGAGTTGAATTGTAAGGCGTCTCAATGAAAATAAAAGTTTGCGAAAGGTCGGCATTCGCCGGAAGCGTATACGTTCCCTGAATGGTGCCCCATTGGCCCTTGGTCAGCGTAGCCGACCCCATAATCGATATCCCCGTGTAACTCGGGCCGTTCTGAATAGCAAAATTAAATGGCTTGGTCGCAGGACCGTCGGTGTATTTCACCTTCGCGGAAAACTGATACACTCCCCCTGCCGCCACTTTACCGGTAATGACTTGCTTTACGCCGGCAGCGGTCTGCTGTCTGCCGCTCACATACAAGCCTTTGGAGCCGCTGACATATTCTGCAGAGGTTACGGCAATCGTTGCGCCATTATTGTTCGCCCAGGGGCTTAGAGCGGCATCTTCAAACCCGCCATTGACGATAAGCTGAGTCGAACTCAAAGAGGTGGAAAACTCGTCGGATGCATAGATCCTTTTAACCGGATACCCATCGACAGGTACATTCATGGTCAGGGGCGCTTTGCCGTTCACGCCGAACACCGGCCAATTATTCGACCAAGTCACCGGAACAAGATAAGGCATGCGTCCGATGGCTCCGCTGTCCTTAAAGAGCATGCCGTACCAGGAGCCGGAGGCGGTATCGACGATCCCTCCCTGCGCAATGCCCGAGTCGTTCAACGCCACTTGGCCGGTATAAGGTCCCGTCAAGCTGCTTGCGCGATAGGTCAGCTGCGTTCGACCGCCGCCGGATGGCCAGCAGATGAGGAAGATATAATACATTCCGTTGATTTTCTGAATGTGCGCTCCTTCCGCTTTAACGATGAAGCTGGACCCGGCAATATTGCTCGAATTCGGAATAATAACCTGATTAAGCCCCCCTGACTTGATCGATTTTGCATCTGCGGCAAGCTCAATAATACTAATATTATCGCTGCCATGAACCAGGAATACGCGCCCGTTGTCAAACAGAAGCGAGGCGTCATGATAATAGCCGCCCAGCACGGATACGGTCCATGGACCGGTTTCTATATCGCTCGTCTGATAGATATAGGTTTTTCCGGTAGAATTGGAGCCGAAGGCCACATAATAGGTGCCGTTATGGTATCGGAGACTGCTGGCCCACGAGCCCTTGCCGTATTCGTTCTGCCCGTTGTTAAGATTCTGCGCATCATTGTTGGCATACGTGTCGTAGACATAATTCACGATTTCCCAATTGACAAGATCGTAAGATTTCATGATGGGCACTCCGGGGTTCATATGCATGGTCGTGCTTGTCATATAAAATACATTGCCTACCCTGATCACATCATTGTCCGGTACGTCGGCATAAATAAACGGATTTGTAAAAGAAGCCGCGACGGCAGCCGAAGGATTTGAAACCAGACCTATCAGCAAAGGCACAATGGATACTAAAATCCCTATTCTCTTATACATCTGAAACTCGCCTCCAAGGATTAGTCCTTAGCTATATTCCACGTAATCTACAAATACGTCCCATGTCCCGTTATCCGTCGTAACAATCAGCTTGACCTCCTGGCCTCCCGTTGCATGGGTGACATTGTATAACGTCTGAACCGTCGGGGTAGTTCCGGTAAAGTAGAAGGAGCCTGCCGTCGTTCCTCCTATAAGCATGTCGACTCTCGCCGTGCCGGAATTATTCGAAGCGCCCCGGACAGAAATGTTATGGGTGGAATATGCAAAGTACTGATTGTAGGAGGCATAATCATTGTTGGCGTACAAGGCTACCCCGTTGAATGGGGAACTGATCGTACCGGCATACGTACCGCCCACGGTCATACTCTCAGCCTCCACCCGGGTTCCAGTCGTTCCGGTAGGATCGGAGGCAAACAGCCAGTAATCCAGGTTGAATAGATTGCTCGTCCCGGTTCCCGTAAATACCAGAAAAACTCTGTGAACGCCCGTAATGTTGTTTATCGCGGTTTCTAGCAGATTCCAATTCTGCGCGCCTCCGGTTGGATTGACATTAAGGGTTCCGGCAAGCGTCCCTGTCGGGCTGTCAAGCCGTATCTCAATTTTGCCGCCAACCGTTGAAGCTACATTGGCTCTAAACCTATTGGCTCCTCCGGAGCCGAAATCGGCGTTGCCGACGGCGATCCAGTCTCCATTGTGTATGTTTGTCACATTAAGATTATTGAAAGGCCCTCCCGAAGCTTGGCTTGCCTCCGTTGTAATGCCCGCATTCCACCCGATCGTTTCCGCCTCAACCCTGACGTACGGATTCAGATTGGCGAGCTGCGCTATACCGGCCATATTTCCTTGAACCTCTTGTATGGTTCCGTCAGAATTATAATAAAGCCTGTTGATATGCGGGGAACGATAGCCTTTGCCATCTCCCAATATCGCTTTGCTTACGGTTTGCGCATGATACACAACATACCATTGGTTGTTAAAATTAAACACGGCATGATGGTTGTTCCCGCCAACTCCGAAAAACGTGTACGGATTTTTCAGAAAATGCCCTTTATACGTAAAAGGCCCCATCGGACTGTCGCTCACCATGTAACCGATTTCTCCCGCCGGATAAGCAGCTGGATGAGTGCCGGAGAAATTGATGCAATAGGAATAATAATATTTGCCGTTATACTTATGAATGCCCGAATCCTCGAACAGATAAGGAGCGTCAATGGTGACCGCACTTCCGACAATACTGGTCATATCCGCGCCCAATCTTAGAACTCTGGCCGTTTTCGGATTGGCGATGGATGCCGGATCCGACGTATTGGGGATGCCTCCGCCAACATATAAATAACCCGAACCATCGTCATCTACTAATACGGCCGGGTCAAAGAGCCAGGTTACACCGGCTACTCCGGGGGTGCTTCCCGTCACCAATGCCTTTCCCAGTGGATCGGTCCACGGACCTATCGGCGTATTTGAAGTCAATACGCCAATCCCCGAGGCGCCATTGGCGAAGTAAAGGAAAAACTTATCCTGACCGTTTATCGTTTTTTTTGCGACTGCCGGCGCCCAGGAAAGGGATGCCCATTTTGCTATGCCGCTTCCGTTATTCGCATTGTTTAATCCTGCGACCGGAATCGATCCATGATCCGTCCAGTTCACCATATCCGCAGACGAGATAACGTTTATTTTGGTGAGCGCGCTAAAATCATTGTCTTTAACCGTGCCGTTGCTGTTATATACAAAAGCATCGCTTGACATATAGATATAGAATCTTCCGTTATAGACCAGCGCATAGGGATCTGCGCCAAATTTGTGATCCATAAGCGGATTTGAGTTTCCTGGCAGCTTGGCGGTTGCATTATTGGCAGCATACGCAGTCATCACGGGCAGACACCCCAGCATCAAGGCAAAAACCAATACAAACAATGATATTTTTTTAAACATAACCTCTAACCTCCGTTTATATTAATTTTGCGAAGCATTACGAGAATTGCAGGCATTCCTCCGTCCCGCAGCCTTCCTGAATGAAGCATCCGCTTCAAATCACCAAAGCTTTACCTGTCATCACAGTCCCCCTTCTTAATTCTTGTCTTCTGCCAAGCGGAGACGCTTGGATTTGCAGCCTTCGTGCAATCGCGAAGATCTACGTCAATTGAAAGCGATTGCATGCAATCGAACTACAAACCGATTGGGTTGATGGCCTCCCCCCCTATCCTGTTAAGGTTTGAATGGCAACCTGATCGTAACACAATGCTTCAGCGGGTTATTTGCATTTCCTTTTGGATTTTGTTTAAATATTTGTTTTGTTTCCGCAAAGTCCCCTTTAAACCGCAAAAGCCCAAAGAGGCGCGCAAAGGCACGCCCTTTGGGTCTTGTAAATTTAATGGCAGAGAGCCGGCGAGCTGAATCCTTACAGCTCGACCATTGCTTTGATAACCTTGGACTCCGGCTTCAGCCAGCCCTCGAACGACTCGATCATCGTCTCGAACGAGGATCGGTGAGTAATGTATTTGGCGATATCGAGATTGCCCCCTTGAACCGCCGAATAGACGTGATCGAAGTCCGCTTTGGTAGCGTTGCGGCTGCCCATGAGCGTCAGCTCCTTGCTATGGAACAGCGGGTCGTGGAACGTGATATCCGTCTTGACGAGCCCTACATACACAAGAGTTCCTCCGTGCGCAACGAATCCGAAGGCATCCGTCATCGACTTCGCGTTGCCCGTAGCGTCGAATACGACCGTCGGCAAATCCCCGCCCGTCAGCTCAGCCAGCTTGCTTGCTGCGTCCTGCAGCGCGTTCACGGCATGGTCGGCGCCCGCCCATTGCTTGCAGAAATCGAGTCTCTCCTCGTTCACATCCATCGCGATGACCTGCGCTCCGGCATGCTTCGCGAAGGCCATCACGCCCAAGCCGATCGGACCGCCGCCGATCACCAGCGCCGTCTCCCCCGGTTTCAGACCCGATCGCCTTACCGCATGTGCGCCGATGCTGAGCGGCTCCAATACGGCGGCCTGATCGAGCGTCAACCCGTTCGTGCGGATCAGATGCGTAATCGGCACCGCGATCCTCTCGCGCATGCCCCCGTCGATATGAACGCCAAGCACCTTCATAGAGGTGCAGCAGTTGGTTTTCCCGTTGCGGCAAGAGATGCACTGACCGCAGTGCATGTAAGGAATAATGCTGACTTGATCGCCCTCCGCCAAGCCCGCTTCATTCGCGCCGACTTGTTCGACCACTCCCGCAAGCTCATGCCCGAGCACGCGGGGATAGGTAAAGAAGGGCTGGTTGCCCTTAAACGCATGCAGGTCCGTACCGCATATGCCAATGCGCTTTATGCTTACGATGGCTTCGCCGTCGGCCAAGGTCGGTTCCGGCAGCTCGACTTTTTTCAACTGTCCGATTTCTTCGCACACGATGCCTAACATGAGAGTGTCCTCCTATACTGTAATGCCTTCGTTGTATTCCGGTATGCCGCTCTTCCATGTGACATTGTGAACCGGCTTGAGAATGTCCAGTACCTCCTGCAGAAGCTCCGTGTCCATCTTCTCCTCGGTCCAGGCCGCATTGTTGCGAATGTTATCCGGATTAGCCGTACTTACCAGCGTCGTGGGAATACGTTCGTTCGACGTGGAGAACTGGACGGCCAGCTTGGCGATATCCACGCCCCGGTCTGCACAGTGCTGCGCGGCTCGCAGGCAGGCGGCTTTCAGCTCAGCGCTGGCCGGGTGCCAGTCCGGCGTGCCTCGCAGGCTGAGCAGCCCCATCGAGAGCGGAGACGCATTAACCAAGCCGACTCCTTGCTTCTCCAGCAAGGGCAGCAAGCCGAGCAGCGCCGTATCGTTAAGCGAGTAGTGACAATAAGAAATGATAACGTCGGCGTCGAGCTGCGGAAGCAGCTTCTCGAACATCGCCAACGGCAGCCCGCAGATTCCGTAATATCGAATCTTCCCGGCCTCCTTCAATCGCTGCAGCGTCGGGATGGCTTCCTCCAGAATGATCTCCGGCTGCACGAATTCGATGTCGTGAAGGAAGAGCAGATCGGCATAGTCGGTATTCAGGCGGGAGAAGCTCTCTTCCAGACTGGCGGTAATCCGTTCGCGGCTGTAATCGAACCGATCGACCCCATAGCGCCCCGCCTTGGTCGACAACAGAAACTTGTCCCGGGGCAATTCCTTGATCGCTTTGCCGAGCACGGCTTCGGCCTTCGTCATTCCGTAATACGGCGAAACGTCGATATAATTGATCCCGCTGTCCAACGCGGCATGCACGGCGCGAATCGCTTCGGATTCATTCGTCTCCCTGAACACGGAGCCAAGCGAGGAAGCGCCGAAGCTAAGAACGGATACGTCGAGGTCCGTTCTGCCCAGCTTGCGTGTCTGCATTACAGAATCACCCCGTCCTTAAAGATCGCAATCTCGCGAAAGCCGTTTTTCTCGTTGTTCGTCTGTGCCGTGCCGGAGGCAATATCGAGCATCTGGTTCCAGAGCTCTTCCGTCAGCTGCGGCATCGATTTGCCCTGAAGCAGTTCTCCGGCATCGCGATCGATCCAGTTCTTCTTCCGTTGGGCAAGCTCGCTGTTCGTCGATATTTTAACCGTCGGAACGGGCCCTCCGAATGGCGTGCCCCTGCCTGTCGTGAAAAAGACGATATGCGCGCCTCCCGCCGACAATGCCGTCACCGAAACCAGATCGTTGCCGGGCGCCTCCAGCAGATTCAGCCCGTGCTTGCTGACGCGATCTCCGTAAGGAACGACGTCGGTTACGGTCGAATGCCCGCCCTTCTGCGTGCAGCCGAGAGACTTTTCCTCCAGCGTCGTGATTCCCCCGGCCTTGTTGCCCGGCGAAGGGTTCTCGTAGATTTCTTGGTTGTGCCGAATAAAATATTGCTTGAAATCGTTCACCAGCGATACGATTCGGCCGAATACGTCTTCATCCTGCGCGCGGTTCATCAGAATCGTCTCCGCGCCGAACATTTCGGGAACCTCGGTCAGAATCGCCGTTCCGCCCGCCTCGATCAACCGATCCGATACCGCGCCGACTAGCGGATTGGCCGTAATGCCGGACAATCCGTCCGAGCCGCCGCACTTGAGGCCGAGCTTCAGCTTGGATACGGACACCGTCTCCCGCTTGAACGTCTCCGCATGGGCGACCAGCTCCTCGATCAGCGCCAAGCCCTCCTCCAGCTCGTCTTCCGCCTCCTGCGCCTTGAGAAACCGGATCGCGTTCGGATCATGCGGCCCGATGGCTTTCTTGAACGAATCGATCTGATTGTTCTCGCAGCCGAGACCGACGACGAGCACGCCTGCGGCGTTCGGATGATTGACGAGCGAGGCCAGCAGCTTCTGCGTATGCACCAGGTCGTCGCCAAGCTGCGAGCAGCCGAATGGATGCGCGAAATGAAATACGCCGTCCACTCTCCCCGCGTAGCGGGCGTTAGCGCGACTGGCCATCGTCTCGCATGTTTTGTTGATGCAGCCGACCGTATTGATAATCCAGATCTCATTGCGGATGCCGACCTCGCCGTTCCCGCGTACATAGCCTTGAAACGTGTCGCGCCAAGCTCCCGGCGTCGCCTGCGCTTCTTCTTGCGCAGGCTCGTAGCGATAATCCAGCAGACCTCTTAAGCCTGTCCCCAGATTGTGCGTATGCACCCATACGCCCGGCTCCAGATTCGTCTTCGCCTTGCCGATGGAATAGCCGAATTTCAGCACATCTTCTCCGGCGGCAACCGACCGGGTCGCCAGCTTGTGCCCCTTCGGCACATCCTCGGTCACTTGCAGCTGCGAACCGTCTTCGAGCGCAATCGTTTCTCCCGCCGTATAATCCCTCAATGCAATCACGACCTGGTCGCGATCGGAGATGCGTATCCAGTCACTCATCGTTGTGCCTCCTTCGTGCTCAAGCTTTCGATAATCGCGGCTAATCTCGCGGATAGATCAGGCCATTCGGACAAGTCCCGTCCCCAGACGGCCTCCAGCTTCAACAGCCGGGACAGGGTCTGTTCCAGCGCCTCTTCGCCAAGCTCCGCTTCTCCCCACGCTTGCGCCATTGCCGCAAGCGAATCGGCATCGTCGCGAACGGTATACCGGCGGCCGTCGAACGTAACGCCGTGGTATCCTTCGCCGTCGGATTTGACGCGATAATAGCGGAGCAGACCCGCGAAGCCAAGCAGAACCCCGTCCGGTATCCGCTTCGCCCCAGCAGCGTAATGCTCCAGCGTAGGCAGCAGACGCGTCTTGAACTTGCTGAGGCTGTTCATGGCAATATCCGCCAGCTTATGCCGAACGAAGGGGTTCAAATACCTCTCGAATACGGTATCCGCGTAAGCGTTCATTTCCTCTTGCGCGTACGGGAGCGAAGGGATGATTTCCTCCCTCGCCGTAGTTCTCACCCGTTCTCCCAGCTCCGATTCCATGAACTCGCGAACGTGCTCGATCCCGCTAAGTATGCCAAGCGGCGCCATCCACGTGTGCGCTCCGTTCAGCAGTCGCACCTTCCTCTGCTGGTAAGGCGCCAAGTCTTTCGTCCACAGCACGTTAAGCCCGGCCGAAGCCAGCGGAAGCTCATGGTCCAGCTCCGGTTCGCCCTCGATTGCCCAGAGGTAATAAGGCTCGGCTACGCACAGCAGCTCATCCCGGTAGCCCCATTCCGCGAACCAGGCCTCCGCCTGCGCCTCGTCGGGATAGCCTGTAACGATTCGATCCACAAGCGTGTTCAGGAAGCGATTGTGAAGCTTAACCCACCCCCGGAAGCCTTCCGGGAGCTTCCAGTCCTCCGCGTGGCGAAGCACCGCCTCCCGCAGCTTGTCTCCGTTGCGCTCCAGCAGCTCGCAAGGGAAGAAAAGCAGACCCCGTTCGGCGGCTCCGTCGAATGCCAAATAGCGCCGATAGAGCAAGTACGCGATCTTGCCCGGGAAGGAGGCGATCGGCTTTCCTTCCGTCAGCGCCTCTTCCCGATAAGCGATGCCTGCCTCCGTCGTATTGGACACGACGATTCGCAGCTCCGGGCTGACCGCCAGCCCGATCATCCGATCCCATTCGGTGTACGGATCGAAAGCCTCCGAGAACACGGAAACGATGTCTCGGCGCTCCACCCGCTCACCCTTCTCGATTCCGCGCACGACAAGCGTATACAAGCGGTCTTGGCCGTTCAGCGCATCGATCTTGGGCTTGCCTGCCGGACGCGGCTGCGTCACCGCTATGCTTCCGGTAAACTTCCCCTGCTTGCGGCTTTCATGAACCATCCAATCGAAGAAGCCTCTCAGAAAGTTGCCTTCGCCGATTTGCAATACCCGTACCGGTTCGGCTTGCGCCGTTGCAAGTCCGGCTTTATTGTCGGCGCTCCAATGAGCGCGATTCAGCTTATTCATAATTTATAGAACTCCTTTGCGTTAAGTCCGTACAGCCCGGCGCGTTCGGTTTCTCCCCAATCCGGCGGCAAGCTGCGCTCAAGCACCTCGATCACCTGGTCGTAGCTGGCTGCCAGCAGGCAGACCGGCCAATCGCTGCCGAACATTAGCCGCTTGGGCCCGAACAGCGCGATCATGTGACGGATGTATTCGACGAACTGCTCGTGCCGCCAGTTCCCGTGATCCGCTTCCGTCACCATGCCGGACAGCTTGCAGTAGATGCCCTCATGCTTTGCGATCTCGGTCATGCTCGTCAGCCAGGGCTCCATCCGTCCTTCCGCGATCGGGGGCTTGGCCAGATGATCAATGACCCCCCGCAGGTTGGGAACCTGATCAAGCAGCCTCGCAAGCGGTTCCAATTGATGGGACAGCACCAGCAGATCCACCGGAACGCCTGCATCCGCATAGCCGCGAAGCGCCTCTACGTAGCCCGGTTCCAAAATTCGCTCCGCATCGGGCATCTCCTGGATCATCGTTCGAAAGCCGACGAATTTCCTATGCCCCGAAAAACGCTCGAAGTGGTCTCGATGCGCGGGATCGTGCAAATCCAGCCAGCCGACAACTCCGACGATAGACTCCTCCTTATCGGCCAGCGAGAGAATATATTCCGTCTCGGCCAAGGTCGGAGCCGCCTGCACGACAATCGTGCCGTCTATCCGGTGCTTATCGAGATGCGGCTTAAGCTGCTCAGGCAGCAGATCGCGGTATAGAACCGGAAGCTCCGGGGTGATCCAGCCGTAATCGCCCCGGTCGATTCGCCAATAATGCTGGTGGGCATCGATTCTCATATGAAGACTCTCCCTTAATTAAGCGCTCATCAATATTGTATCAGCTGTTTCTCTCCATGAAAGGGCCTCAGCTTGCACAAACATACTCTATTTTGATATTTTTAAAGGAGAAGCGAGACTTGGAGGTCATCTTCATGAAGCCCGTCCGTAAGCCCTTTCATAATGAGAGCCTATTCCCCTTCGAGCTGGACTACAAAGACACCAAAAGCCCGGAGCGGGAGCTGCCGGACCATCTGCACGATCGCTATGAGCTTGTCTATGTCTACGAAGGGCGCGGTACGTTCTTCATCGATCAGAGGCTGTATGATATGAACGGGGGCGATCTCTTCCTGATTCCGGGCAACTCCGTGCATCGGGCCTTTCCCGATGCGCTATCTCCCGTCACGTCTACCGCCGTCTTTTTCGCTCCGAGCCTCGTCGCGCACGGCGCCTTCGACGAGCCGTATCATAGCCTGCGCTGCTTCGAGCTCGCTCGCAAGAGCAAGCGTTACAAGCTTGAGCTGGACGAACGGCTTCAAGACGTGACGATATCCGCATTGGAGAACATCCGCGATGAGCTTGACCGAGGCGGCCTCGGCTATCGCCACGCCATTGTTCTTCATCTGCAGCAATGGCTGCTCCGCGTCAACCGCCAGATCGAATCGGAGCGCGCCAGCGACCAAGCCGAGACGGGCCTGGGCCCGCAATGGATGAAGGATATTCTGCGCTACATCGCGGCCCATCCGGGCAACGATCTGGGACTGGCGGCGCTGGCGAGGCAGTCCTCCGTTACGGGTGCGCACTTCTCCCGCGTATTCAAGCAGCTGACAGGCATGAACGTAACGGACTACGTGAATGCCAAACGCATCTCGCTCGCCAAGGAACGGCTCCTGGAAAGCGACGACAGCGTCAGCTTGATCGCCGAGCGCTGCGGCTTTGAGAGCCTCCCCCATTTTCACCGCATTTTCAAGAAAATAACGGGTCAAACCCCGGGCGCTTACAAGCGCGGGCAGCGCTAGACCGCCAATCGGCCGCCCTTCGCCGGCTCAGCCCAGGCCTTGAATCAGAGACAGCACGAGACCGATCAGAAAGCCGCATAACGCGCCGTTCACCCGAATCCACTGCAGATCGCCGCCGACCTTCTCTTCCAGCATCGCGACAAGCTCCTTGTCGTTCATCTTGTCGAGATTGTCCTTGATCAGCAGGCCGATCCGATAGTGATTGGCCTCTACGGTATCGGCCGCGAAATCGAGGATTTTCTTCTCCGTGCGCTCGACCCATTCCGGCTCGGCTTGCAGCTTGCGGACAACGAAGCGCAGCGCTTGAACGACCTTCCGTCCGCCGTTTTCGATCTCGCGCTCGATGGCGCTCAGCAGCGATGCTCGCAATGCCTCAAGCTGCTCCCGAACAAAGTCCGTGCCGTCCGGTTGCTCCGCTTTCCCGATGACCCAGGCCTTGCCGCGGGCAAGCAGCGCCTCGTCCTCCGCCGCACGGGTCAATTGCGCCCGAATTTCTCCAAGCAGCTTCTCGCGATTCGCATTGCCCGGATCAAGCAGGTCGCGTATATTCGACAGCAGCAATTGCTGGATCATCGGGCCCAGCTTATCCTCGCTCATGAAGCCGGCGAACGCCTGAACCGCGAAGCCCATGAAGCCTCCGACGCGGGCCTCCGATATTTTCTGCAGCGCCATCGCGCCCAGCATATGGCCCGTTTCGGGCTTGGCGATCCACTCGGCTCCTTGCCGCAAAGCATAATCAAAGGCCTGCTCGTCCATCCGTTCTCGGACAACGGTCCGAACCGCCTTCTCGGCCAGCGGGCCAGCGTCGACGCGACGAATCGCTTCCACAACGATCCTCTGAAGGTGCGGCGCCAAATCCGCCAACGGCAGCTTCTCCGTCATCGCATGCAGGAACCTAAGCAAGCCCGTTCGATTGGCGCGTTTGGCCGCCATTCTTGTCAATGCGGCTCCCGCAGCCTTCATCGGCTGAAACTGCTTCAGCTTGGTCACGATGCTGTCCCGGTTCAGCAGCTCGTTCTCTAACGCGGAGATGAGCGAGCGGGATATTTTATCGCGATTTTTCAGCAGTAAGGAGGTGTGCGGAATCGGAATGCCTAACGGATGGCGAAACAGCGCCGTTACGGCGAACCAGTCCGCAAAGCCTCCTACCAGACCGGCCTCAAAGCCGCCCTGAAGCAAGTTTACAATCGGATGCTCCGGCAGAAATAAAGTAATGACGAAACCGGCTCCCATTCCGATCAACGATAACCCGGCAATATATTTCGTTCTCATAGCTCATGACCTCGTTGGATGAATTAGACATTCTTCTAGTATAACCGAAACAAACCGTCTGTCTAAACGTATAAAACTTAAGGAGCTGATGATGATGCTGATCGTATTCTACATATTGTTCGTGGCGATGGCCGTATTAAATATCTTTTACCCGAAATTCGGCTGGCAACTCCGCTACGGTTGGATGATGAAGGGCGAATCCGAGCCTAGCGACGCCTACATTCTGATGAGCCGAATAAGCAGCGTCATCATTCTTATCGTATTCCTGTTCGTCGTACTTCCTCTGATCGGAAGCTAGATGGAACACAGTCGGAGATCCAAATTATGAAAAGCCGCGCTCGTGAGCGCGGCTTTCGTGTCGATCGGACTTGGATTACAAAGGTTGCTTCGCCTCGTCGGGCGCCTTGGTCCGCTTGACGAATAAGGACAGCACCAGCGCGACAATCGCGAAAATCATACCGATCCTAAAGGAATCGTGAACGCCCGCATTCAACGCCAGCGCCGGGTCCAGAGCCGTTGCTTCGCCGGTCTTGTTAGTGAAATAGCGAGTCATACCTGAAGACATGATGCTGATGAAGAATGCGACGCCGATCGCTCCGGATACTTGCTGCAGCGTATTCAGAATCGCCGTTCCGTGCGGATAATAAGCGCGCGGAAGCTGATTCAGCCCGTTTGTCTGCGCCGGCATCATGATCATCGAGATCGCCACCATCATAATGCAATGGTACAGAATCAGCGTGCCCTTGCTCGTATCAAGATCAATCTGCGTAAACAGCCACATGACCACAACGAGAATCGCCGATCCCGGTACGACGAGCACGCGAGGGCCGAACTTGTCGAACAGCTTGCCGGTTACCGGAGACAGGAATCCGTTCAGAATGCCGCCGGGCAGCAGAACCAGTCCCGAGGCGAAAGCGGTCATCATAAGACCTTGCTGCAAGAAAATCGGCAGCAGCATCAATGTGGAAAACAGCGACATCATCACGATGATAAGCAGCACGGTGCTAAGCGAAAACATCGGAGACAGAAAGGCTCTGAGATTCAGCATCGGATTTTTGGATACAATTTGCTGCCAGATGAACAGCAGCAGCGAGATCCCCCCGACGATAAGCGTGACATAGACCTTCGGCTCGGACCAGCCGCCTTCACCTTCGCCGGCGCTGCTGAAGCCGAATACAACGCCTCCGAAGCCGATCGTGGACAAGAGGATCGCCAGGAAGTTGACTTTTGGCTTGGTTACTTCGGACACATTCTTCAGGAATACCGCTGCGATGACAACCGAGAGAATTGCAAAAGGCAGCACCAGATAGAAGAGCCAGCGCCAATCGAGCGATTCCAGAATAAGACCGGACAGAGTCGGTCCGATCGCGGGCGCGAACATGATGACAAGCCCGATGCTTCCCATCGCCGCTCCGCGTTTCTCCGGCGGATACAGGATCAGGATCGTATTCATCATGACCGGAAGCATAAGCCCCGTACCGAAAGCCTGAATGATCCGACCGGCCAACAGCGTGTAAAACTCCGGCGCCACCGCGCAGACGAGCGTGCCCGCCGAGAACAGGATCATCGCTCCCAGGAACATCTGGCGGGTCGTGAACCACTGCACGAGCAGTGCGGATACCGGGATGAGAATCCCGACGACAAGCATGTAGCTCGTCGACAGCCATTGCACGGTCGTGTAGGCCACGTTGAGATCGATGGTCAAGTCCACGAAAGCGATATTGAGCAACGTTTCATTAAGGATGGAGAAGAATGCCCCGATGACAAGCGTAATCAGGATGGGCAATCTCTTGACATTCTCCAGTTCCTTGGGCTGCAGGTTCGCAGCATTACCAGCGGCGTTCAATGTTGTTTCCTCCAAATCTGATTGTGTATGGATGCTTTCAGCTTATCCAATATAACATTCGGCTTCCTCATCTTCAATCCGCCCCCGGACGGATGACCTATCGTTCCGTCAATCTGTCGTTTCGTCTGTCTTGACATCGGAGCAACAAATTGAATATACTGACAGCATGTCAATAATAAGGAGGCTGATGAAGATGTCCTATGTTAACAAACGCGTTCCTCTCGTCGTTAGTTGCGCTAGAACATTGTTTACGGTCTCTACGGATGGAATTGCAGATTAAGCCTCGCCGGAAGGAAGCGTATATTCGCTTGCTTACAGCAGGCCTGTTGCCTACCGCCGGAGACCTATAGGGTCCCGGCGGTTTTTTTGCGTGCGCTATTGCGCCTCTTCCTGCCGCTGGCGATCCTGCGGTTTTTTTTGCTGTTCCCATCTCATTAATAAGGAGTTCTCCCATGAATCCAAACCTATATCCCTTGTTAACCAAATATGGCTGGAATGAATATTGGCAAGAGTTGTCTCCACCTTCCCTCTCGAAGTCAATCCGGCTCTCCCCGGCCAGAGTGATCGCGCAATTCTCTCACTCGTACACTGTGATGACTGAGGAAGGTCCCCACACCGCAAGCGTCGCCGGAAAGTTCGAATTTCTGGCGAGCAAACGCAGCGACTATCCCGCCGTAGGCGACTGGGTGTGGACAGAGGCGCTTCCGAACGAAGCCCGTTCCGTCATCCATGCGGTCCTTCCCCGTCGTACGGCCATGATTCGCAAAGCTGCCGGCAGCGCTGTGGAGGAGCAAGTGGTCGGAGCGAATCTGGACTATCTGTTCATCGTCAACGCGCTTAATCAGGACTTCAATCTGCGCAAGATCGAGCGCTACCTGATTCTGGGCTGGGAGAGCGGCGCGCAGCCGGTCGTTCTGCTGACGAAATCCGATCTGTGCCCGCAGCCGGAAGCGTTCGCCGAACAGGTGCGCGAGCTCTCTCCCGGCGTGCCGGTGCATGTCGTAAGCGCTCTGACGGAGCAGGGCAAGGAAAGCCTGAATCCTTATCTCGGTCAAGGAATCACGATCGGAATTACGGGCTCGTCCGGCGTCGGCAAGTCTACGCTGCTCAACTGGCTGGCAGGCGAGCCGCTGCAGCACACGCAAGACATCCGGGAAGACGACGCCCGAGGGCGTCATACCACGACGCACCGCGAGCTGTTCCTGCTGGGCAACGGCGCGCTGGTCATGGATACCCCCGGCATGCGAGAGCTTCAGCTCTGGGAAGCCCATGACGGATGGCAGCAAGCCTTCGCCGACATTGAACAGTTGGCGGCCGAATGCCGATTCCGCGACTGCCGCCATGAGCACGAGGCCGGCTGCGCGGTTCACGCGGCCCTCGCCGAAGGCACGATAGACCCCAAACGGCTTGCCAACTATCACAAAACCGCGAAGGAGCTGGCCTATCAGGCACGGAAGGAGCGTTCCGCTGCGGGCAAACGGGACAAAAATAAAAGGCCGAAATCCCCTGGCAAGGCGGATTGGCGGCCCGATCGATCTTGGGATCATGCGCAGGATTGAGTGAGCTTCGCTCATCCCGACGCGACTAGACTAAATACTTCTCCTTCAGGATGCGCAGATGATGCAACTCGTGGCCGGCAATGACGTAAGCTAGCGCCCTCGCGCTCATTGGAGCGGAGCTGGCCGTGCCCATTCTAGACCAAGCATCGTCCGCCAGCCCCCGAACCAAGGTCAAAGTCGCCCTGCGCACGGAAATGTAATCCTCAATCAAGTCGGATAAGGAATAAGCGTCGAAATCCACGTTGCTCACATAGGCGTCCTGATCGAAGCCGGGAAGCGGAGTGCCGTCGCCTCTGGCAATCCGTAGTAGCCGATAGCTCATGACGCGCTCCGTATCGCTGATATGGCCGATCACTTGCTTTAAGCTCCATTTGCCGGGTTCATAGCGGTACTCGCCCTTCGCTTGGGGGATATCCGACAGAAACTCGGCGGTGGACTTCAAGTATCCCGCCAGAATATCGACAATGCTTCCGTCCGGGACGATCTCAATATACTTGCCGAAATGCGCGCCGAATTCTTCGGGTGCGGGACGTTGGGTCAGGTTACTCATGAACGATCCTCTCCTTGATTCCATAATGTAGGCAATCAGCAATGCGGCTGTGTTCACGACGGCGTCGGCGTGCGTTCTTTCCATGCCGTGAGAGCCATGTACCCCGGGGCCGATCAAGGCGGCCCGGATGTTCGCGCCTCCTCTCAGCGCCGCCGATGCGTCGGAGCCGTAATGCGGATAGATATCGACGGCGTGCGGCAGATTCTCCGCCCGAGCAAGAGCGATGAGCCTGGAGGTCATTTCGTAATCGTAAGGGCCGGAGGAATCCTTGGCGCAGATTGACACATCCCGCTCCGTTGCGGACAGATCGTCGCCGATCGCCCCCATATCGACGGCAATCAGCTCGGTAATATCCGGAGGAAGGTACGAGCTGCCATGTCCGACCTCCTCATAGACGGAGAAGACAAGCTTCACTGGTCTTGCCGGAACCGCGCCCTCGCGCTTGAACCACTCCAGCACCCCGAACAGCGCGGCTACGCTGGCCTTGTCGTCCAGATGGCGGGATTTAATCCATCCGTTGGGCAAGACGCGGGTTCGCGGATCCCAGGAGATGAAATCTCCGGGCGCGATGCCGAGCTTCTCGGTCTCCTCCTTGGCGGCGACCGCTTCATCGAGACGGATTTCCATATTCGCTTCTTCCCGCTTCAATTCGCGCATGTCCGAATAGACGTGTACGGATGGACGGGTCGCCAGCACGGTACCTTCGTAGATTCGGCCATCCCGGGTATGTACGAGACAATACTCGCCCTCTACCGACTGCATGGCATAGCCGCCGACCGGAGTAAACCGCAGCATGCCGTTCGGCTTGATCGAACGAACCATCGCGCCGAGCGTATCGACGTGCGCGCTCAGGGCGAGCGTGCCTTCCGGCGCACTCTCTGCCCCGGGTAACGTAAGGATCGCATTGCCTTTCGGGGTCATCTCAATCGCGAAGCCCAGCTTGTCCGCTTCTTCGCGTATACGCTTCATGATGGCCATGCAGAAGCCGCTCGGGCTCGGAATTCTCAATAATTCTTCCAACAGCCCTATTATATATGCCCTGTCCAGCTTTGGCTGTAGTGCTTTTGTCATATCTTCCCACTCCTTTATGCGCAAAATAGCCGCGAGCTATCGCGACTATTTCCCTTGTCGAACCTAAGCGTTGAACCTTTGTCGATACCCGCATTTGCGGCACAGCTCCTCGACGACCTCTCTGCGGGAAAATCCGTCGTACAGCCGGGTCGCGCGCTCGCCCTCGATAATTTCGGAGAACGGGGAGCGGTTCAGGTTTCCAAGATTGATCACGCCCTCGCCATCCAGGCAGCATGGAATTACCGTCCCGTCCACCAGCACGCCTGCCTGATTGCGGAGCGCATGGCAAAACCCCTTGCTTTCGTCTTCCTTCTCCTTCAAATCCGGCCATTTGAACTCTTCCTCATGGTTGAGGTAGATGCGGTCCGCAAGCTTGATGCCCTTCCCGCGCTCGAAATGCTCTTCGATCCGGTAATCCAGCTGAAAATAGCGCTCGATCTGCGCGAGTATGTCGCGGTTTCTGTCCCTTTGCACGTTCTCGGCGTTATTCTGGGTTAGATTCCACAAGCGCAAAGATACGAGCATCCCCGTCTGCGCGACAGCCTCCTTCGCGAATTCAAGCACCCCGGAGACATACCCCTCCTTGTCAACCGAGCCTTCATGCCCGTCGAAGCTGTGCAAGGAGAAGTTCATCTGCCTGAGCGCCGGCTTGCCGAGCAGCTTGTGCCTGTTCTTGCCCAGCAGCGTGCCGTTTGTCGTGAGGTTTACCTTAAAGCCTTTGTCATGGCTGATGTCCAGCAACTCGTCGATCTTCGGATGAAGCAGAGGCTCGCCCTTGACGTGAAAGTAAATATACTCGGCATGCCCGCGAATCTGATCCAGCGTATGCTTGAACGCGTCCACTTTAATAAAATTCGCCTGTCGCTTCGTCGGTGGACAGAAGCTGCAGGCCAGATTGCATATACTTGTAATTTCAATGTAGAATTTTTTGAATTTCTTCAAGGTTCGGTGCTCCAATCTGTTCCGCCTTACGAATTCTTCTCCTTATTATAGCACAGCGAGCATCCCTGATCTTAAGATTTGTCCGCGTAATAAATATGCTTCGCCCGAATGCTTCCGGCTTCGATGTTGAATAGGCCGAAGGAATAAAGCGGCTGCCGCCTCTTGTCCGTCGGAGAGCCCGGATTGAATACAAGCGTATCCCCTGCCAGCTTGCGCACGGGAATATGCGAGTGCCCGTAAACAATCGCCGTTACCGGCGTCCCCTTGAAAGCCTCGACCGCATGCGCTTCCGTAGAGGCGCGACGGGCGGCGCCGTGTCCGTGTACGAGACCGATGCGGCAGCCCGCGAGCTCCACCACCTTGCGCAGACCGAGCCGACTCCGCAGCTCCTCGCCGTCGTTGTTGCCGGCAACGCCGTATAGCGGAGCAAACTCGACCAATTGCTCATACACCGACATGGCCGTCCAATCCCCCGCGTGGATAATCGCATCGGCTCGTCTCAGCTCCTTCAGCAAGCGGGACGGCAGCTTCTTGCACATTCTCGGCATATGCGTATCGGAAACGATGACGACCTTCATACAGCCTTCTCCTTTCCTTGCCTCGCGTCTTTTCATTTTACTGGGAACGTTCCGGACCGGCAATGTCGAAGCGACCCGATTCTTCCGTCCTCCGCGTACGATTGTACAAAATAAAGCGAGCTGCATATTTTTGTCCATTGAGCCGGGTGGGTTGTTGGATTATGATGAATATCGTTGTTAATGATAATCATTATCATTTTCACCGAAAGCACAAAAGGATAGGGGACATGAACTCATGAAAACGGGCAAAACCTTATTGTTAACCTTGGCTTTACTTGGCATTCTCGGTACGCTGCTCATCGGCTGCGGCAAGCAAGGCTCTCCGGAAGCCGCCAATCCTCCTGCTTCCGCAAGCCCTTCTTCCGCCTCGTCCGCGGCCGCATCGGAAACGCCGCAATCGAACCAAGAGCCGGAAATGCGGGAATATACGGACTACGTGGGACATACCTTGCAGATTCCCGCGTCTCCCCAGCGCGTCATCTTCGTCGGTGAGACCTTCAGCGATCTGTTCGTCCTGAACGTGAAGGCCATCGGCACTTCGTTGGATATGGCCAGCGGCACGATCTACCTGGACAAGCTGGCCGACATCGAAGACGTCGGCTTTCCGATAAATCTGGAGAAGACGACCTTGCTTAATCCGGACTTGATCATCATTGCGGATACCGATGAGAAAGTATACGACTCTCTGTCGATCATTGCCCCTACAGTCGTCTTCGATACGTTCGCGCCGCTGGAAGAGCGTTTGCCGCTGCTCGGAGACATCGTCGGCAAGAAGCAGGAAGCCGTGAAATGGCTGGACGAATACAACCTGTTAGCGGAGCAGATGTGGAAGGCGCTGGCGGATGCGGGAGTGACGCCCGGCGAAACGGCCTCCGTATTCACCTATTATCCGGGCGATCGGCTGTTCGTCATGGCGCGAACCGGACTCTCTCAAGTGCTGTACGGGAAGAACGGCTTCCAGGCGGCGAAGCCGATTCAAGAAATACTGGATGCCGGTTCGGGCTTTAAGCAGATTTCCCCCGAGGTGCTGCCCGAATTCGCCGGAGATTACGTCTTCGTGCTTAATCCGTTCTCCGAGCTGACGGATGCGGTTCAGTCTACCGAGGATCTGCTCCAGAACCGGATCTGGCTTGATCTTCCCGCAGCGAAAGCCGGGCGCGTCTATCGCATAGACATCAATCGTTCCGGCAGCGATGCCCTGACCCGGGAATGGCTCATCCAAGAGCTGCCGAAGCTGATGGCCTCCTGATTCGCTTTCTATCCGCAATCCCTAAGGAATTTTTCAACGCGCGCGTTGAAAAGTTCCTTTTGTTTGTTTACAATGACGGAAATGATAATGATTATCACTGTTTGCGAGGAAAGGCAAGGTGATGGATATTGGAACAACCTGGCTTGGAGCGCCTTGCGCTGGACTCTCTGCTGTTTCGCCTCAAGCAGGCAAATCTGATGGAATATAACGCCGGTTGGCATAACGATCCGATTGAGATTCAGGATCGCGTCTTATTGCTGGTCCTTGAAGGCAGCGGAGATTTGCGGAGAACGCAATGGAAAACAAGGCTATGCAGCGGCAGGGTATATTGGCTTAATCCGGGCAACGCCGTGCAAATCGTCAATGAGTGCGAGAACCTTAGGCTATATCTTCTCAGGTTCGATGTTTTCCATATCGGGGAGGCCGGACCTGCTGCATATCGAGGAAATCTTCTGCCTGACAGACACGAATCTGTCGTCCATCCCTTCTCCCGCTTGACTGAGCTCGCAGATCAGCTGACCGGAAACCCGACGGACATACGGGCGACGGAAAGCTTCCGACGACAAGTCCGGTTTCAGGAGCTGCTGTCCGCACTGTTCGAGGAGGAATGGCGGGACGACGACGCATTAAGCGCCACTCAGGCCGTAGAGAGCACCGTCAGCTATATGCAAAGCCATTATATGCATACCATTACCGTGAAGCAATTGGCGCAATTAGGGAACATTCCGCAATGGCAATACAGTTCTCTCTTTCAGGAACGGATGGGCATGAAGCCCTTGGACTACTTGACCGAATTGCGCATCGGCCGCGCGAAGGAGTGGCTGCTTCAGTCGGATGTGCCCTTGCGGGAAATCGCCAGAAGGGTCGGCTTCACGGACGAATATTATTTCAACCGGCGATTTCGGCACACGACCGGAATGACGCCCCGGCAATATTCCGTCTCCATGAGCAGGAAGATTCGGATCAAGGATTGGACCGGGCATGAGGTATACATTCCCCGTAAGCCGGAACGGGTGATTTACCACGGAGAATCTTTGGGGGATTTGTGCGCGTTGGGCATTCGGGCCGTCGGGGGAAGCGCCTTCTTCGCCAACAGTTCGCTGCTGGAGCATGAGCCGCAGCTCGAAATGCAGGATATCGGCATGCCGATCAATCCGGGGAAGGCCGAAGCCTTGAAGCCGGATTTGATCATTCTGGCAAGCGCCGACGAAGACCAGTATCGGGCGCTCTCGCGCATCGCGCCCACGGTGACGCTCAATACCCACGCTCCGTTGGAGCACAGGCTGCTTACGTTAGGACAATGGCTAGGGAGGCAGCGCGAAGCAGAGCTATGGCTCGCCGCTTACCACGAACGCGTATCGGCGATGTGGCGCAAGCTGCATGCCGTCATCGACGCGGGAGATACTGCTTCCGTCTTTATCTACGAGCACGGCAGACGGCTGTTCGTGATGGGGACGGCGGGGCTGTCCTCCTCCCTCTACCATCCTTCCGGATTTCAAGCCGCTTCGAGAATCCGGGAGATCGTCGAGGCAGCCAGAGGCTTCGCCGAGATTTCTCCCGCAAGCCTGCCCGATTACGCCGGAGACCATATTTTCATGCTGCTCAGCTCCAATGAGACCTCAAGACAGGCGGCGGAGGACATGATGGGCAGCGACCTGTGGCGCAAGCTTCCCGCCGTACGCGCAGGCCGCGCGTACGTGATGGAAGCGGACCTGTGGAATCACGGCGACGCCCTGTCGCGGCAAAAGCTGCTTCAAAACCTTCCCCGGATGCTGGGGAACATCTCTTAGCTCTCGAATGCCTCGGCAATATATCGATAGGAGCGTAGCCGCTTCTCGAAATCATGAATATGCGAGACGATCATCAGCTCATCCAGATGCATGCGATCCGCGTAGCGCTTGAGGGATTCCTTGACCTGTCCGGGCGTGCCGATGAACCGTCGGGTTTTCATCTGCTCGATGATCTGCTGCTCGGCCGCGGTATAGGGATACTCCGTCGCGCGCTTGACGGATGGCATGAAGCCGAGCTCCTGCCCCGTCAGCAGCTTGAGGAAAAACAGCTCGTTGCTTCTGGCCAGCTGGCGGGCTTCCTCCTCGGTATCGGCGCAGATGGCCATGACGGCGGCGAGCGCCTTCGGCCGGGCGCAGTAAGAGGAAGGCTGAAAATAAGAATAATAATGCTGGAGCGCTTCATCGCCCGCCGCTCCGAAAAATTGCGCGAACGCATAAGGCGTTCCGAGCTGCGCGGCAATTCTTGCCGTTCCGTCGCTGGAGCCCAGCAGCCACAGCTCGGGCATGCCCTCCGTCTGCGGAAAGGCGCGCAGGCCGGGAAAGCGGTGCTTCTGCGGATGATCGTCCAGCAGGTAGTGATAGAGATCGACGACTTGCTGCGGGTAGAAGTCCGGCTCCGAGCGCTTGTGCTCCTGCAGCGCTCTCGTTGCAAGGGGAGTCCCCCCGGGAGCCCGCCCCAGCCCGACGTCGATTCTTCCGGGATGCAGCGCCTCCAGCAGCTTGAAATTTTCCGCGACTTTGTAGGAGCTGTAATGCGGAAGCATTATGCCGCCCGACCCCAAGCGGATCGATTCCGTATGGGCGGCGATATGGGCGATCAGAACCTCCGGGCTGGACGAGGCCAGCGCCTCCGATCCGTGATGCTCGGATACCCAGAACCGATGGTAGCCGAGGCGCTCCGTCTCGCGGGCCAGCGCGACCGTCTCGTCCAGCGTTTCCTTGACCGACCTTCCTTCGTTCACATGCGAATGCTCTAGCACGCTTAGTTTCATAGCTATTCGAAGCCTCCATGCTCCATCGATGCGTCCATGCACAAACAGCCCGCGAGAATCGCGGGCTGTTATCGATAGCTTAGCGTTTGTTGAAAATGTCGGTCAGCACAGGCACGATCTGCGACTTGCGCGATACAACGCCTTTCATCAGCGCTCTGTTGTTCTCGATCTTAACGCCGTAGGCTTCCGCTACCGCATCTGCGGAGCGTCCGAGGGCAAGACCGATGGAATCGTTGTTCAGAATGTCCGTTACGACGAACAGGAACAGATCCAGGCCCTTCTCGTTAATGATGTTCGTCAGCGCGTCTTCAAGCTCGGCTTGCTTGGACAGCACGTCGTTGACATCGACCGCGTTCACTTGCGCGATCTCGACTTTGGCTTTGCCCATGCTGAACTCCTTAGCGTCCAGAGAGATCAATTGCGCGATCGACTTGTCGCTCAGATCCGCTCCGGCTTTCAGCATGTCGAGGCCGTAGCTGTCCGCGTCAACGCCGGCAATCGCCGCCAGTTCCTTCGCAGCTGCCACATCTTGAGGCGTGCACGTCGGGGACTTGAACAGCAGCGAATCCGAGATGATCGCGGACAGCATCAGGCCGGCGATATTCGCAGGCACGGTTTTGCCGTTCTCCTTGTACAGCTTGTTGAGAATCGTTGCGGTACAGCCGACTGGCTCTGCGCGGTAGTACAGCGGAGCGCTCGTCTCGAAGTTCGCGATCCGGTGATGGTCAATGACCTCCAGCACCGTAACTTGATCGATATCGGAGACGCTTTGTTGGCGTTCGTTGTGATCGACGAGAATGACGCCCTTTGCTTCTCCCGCGACCGTCTCGACGAGACGGGGCGCTTGGAATCCGAACTTGTCCAAGGCGTATTGGGTTTCGCCGCTGACGGCGCCCAGGCGAACAGCTTCGACTTCTTCTCCAAGCTGTGTTTTCAAATCCGCGTAAGCAATGGCAGAACAAATCGTATCCGTATCCGGATTTTTGTGACCGAAGATCAATACTTTGCTCATTTTCTTGCTCCTCATCTATGATATTGGCGAGAAAAGTATACCGCAAAAGCGCCCAAGGAATCAAGGAAAACGACAGTTTATTCCGATAGGCTTACCTTGTTTCGACACGATTAAAAATGAAACCGCAAGATAACGAACGCAACTATCGCCGCAATTGTGATACAACTATAGGTATAGACTCTCGCCTTGAGCTACGTTCTCTTCAATGGCTCATCGGGGTCGGCACGATTCAGTAACAGAAACGGATTTCCAATTAAAGGAGCGTGCAGCCATGAGCTCTAGCCTTCGCATACCGGTTCCGGCAGAGTTCGACTTTGCCGTCAATCTGGACTACCTCTCCCGCTCTCCCGACGAAAGCTTGTATCGAATTCGCGAGGGCCGACTGTACAAGACGATTCCCTTGGGCGGCAAGACGCCATTCTTCGAGGTCAGCGGCTTGGAGCCCGGCTTCCTGCAGGTTCGTTCGCTCGATGGAGATACGCGTTGGAGCCCGGATGAGGAGCTTGCTATCGTGCAATATACGCGAGACTGGTTCGACCTGGACAACGATCTGTCTCCCTTCTATGCCATGTCCCGCAACGACCCGGTGCTAAGAGATGTCGTAAAAAGACTGTACGGCCTCCGCAACATGGGCATTCCCGACTTGTTCGAGGCGCTGTGCTGGGGCATTATCGGCCAGCAGATCAATCTTGCTTTCGCCTATACGCTCAAGCGCCGATTAGTCGAGGCGTTCGGCCGGCAAGTGCGCCGAGTAGATATCGATTGCTGGCTGTTCCCGACCCCGGAGGCGATAGCGCGCTTGTCCGTAGAGGAGATTACCGCGCTTCGGATGACAACGAAAAAAGCCGAATACCTGATCGGGGTTGCCCGGCTGATGACCGAAGGAGAGCTCAGCAAGGAAAAGCTGCTGGCAGCCGGCAGCTTCTCCGCTGCGGAGAAGCGTCTCGTCTCGATTCGAGGTATCGGCCCATGGACGGCCAATTACGTGCTCATGAGATGCCTTCGTTATCCTGCGGCATTTCCCATTGACGACGTAGGCTTGCATAATGCAATCAAATCGGTGCTGCAGATGGACAAAAAGCCGACCTCAGCTCAGATTAAGGAGCTTGCGGCCGGCTGGCGCGACTGGGAGGCCTATGCGACGTTTTATCTCTGGCGAGTGCTTTACTAGAGGCGTTGCCTACAGCTCGGACATATAACGTCCGTAGCCCTCCTTCTCCAGCTGATCCTTCGGAATAAAGCGCAGCGCTGCGGAATTGATGCAGTAGCGCAATCCTCCGGGCATCGGGCCGTCATCGAACACATGTCCCAGATGGGAGTCGGCTTCCCGGCTTCGCACCTCGATCCGATACATGCCGTGCGACAGATCCTGATGCTCCTGTATGATGCCGTTGTGCAGCGGCTTGGAGAAGCTCGGCCAGCCGCAGCCCGCATCGAACTGGTCCCGGGAGCTGAACAGCGGCTCCCCGGACACGATGTCCACATACAGCCCGGGTTCGGTATTGTTATAGAATTCGTTGCGGAACGGAGGCTCGGTGCCTTTATTCTGCGTCACCTCGAACTGCATCGGCGTCAGCCTCTTGCGCAGCTCCTCCTTATCCTTCGCGGTGTTCCAGTGCTCTTGGAGGTAAACATCCCTGCCCGAGCCATTCCGATAGTATTTGTAGCGCAGCGGATTTTTCAAATGATAGTCCTGATGATATTCCTCTGCGGGATAGAACGTCTCCGCCGGTTCGATCTCGACGACGATCGGCTTGTCGAACCGTCCGCTGCATTGCAGCTCCCGGCGGGAATCCTCCGCTTGCTGACGCTGCTCTTCGTCATGATAGAAAATCGCCGGCCGATAAGAGGAGCCCCGATCATGGAATTGCCCGCCCTCGTCCGTCGGATCGATGGACCTCCAGAATATGTCGAGCAGCTTGCGGTAAGGGAAAATTTGCGGATCGTACGTAATTTGAACCGCTTCGGCATGTCCGGTCGTCTCGGAGCATACCTCTTCATAGGTTGGATTAGCCGTATGTCCTCCCGTATAGCCCGATACGATGCCGTGAATGCCCGGCAAGTCCTCGAACGGCGTGACCATGCACCAGAAGCACCCTCCGGCGAAAGTCGCTTTATGCAACGAATTCTGATTCGCATTATCCATATTGATACTCCTTCCCCTTTCGAGTCGCTCACACTCTCTATATTGTAATCAATCTGACGAGCGGATTCCAATCTGTAATCATGTAATCCGTAACCTCTCTTCGGAATCAGCCGGCCGCTGCTCTCGCTTGATTGCCGATTATCGGCTATGATTAGGAATAGATGGATACCATTCCAATTGAAAGGCTTAGGAGGCAACCTGATGGCGTTGCAAGCAATGGATTGGCGGTGCTCCGACAATACCCTGATGCATGCCTGCGAGTGGAGCGTGGGGGAATCGGGCCGTGCGCCCAAAGCCGTCGTCGGCCTGATTCACGGTATGGGCGAGCACATGGGGCGTTATATCCACGTCGCGGATATGCTGAATGCCGAAGGCTACGCCGTAATGGGCTTCGATCAGCGGGGACATGGCCGCACGCATGGCAAGCGCGGCCACACTCCGGATTACGAAGCGCTGCTGGAGGGGGTAGAGCTGCTCCTTCAGGAAGCCCGGCGCAAATATCCAGGCCTTCCCCTCTTTCTGTTCGGTCATAGCATGGGCGGCAATGTGACCTTGAACTACTTGCTTCGCCGGCAGCCGGACATTCGCGGCGCAATCGTCACGGGTCCCTGGCTTAAGCTCGCCTTCAAGCCCCCTTCGCTTCAGGCGATTCTGGGCAAGCTTATCGATAAGATCTATCCCGCCTATACGAATAATCGCCCTATGGTCGCCGATAGCCTGACGAGCGATGAAGAGATGATTCAGCGCTACTTGACCGATCCGCTCGGGCACGGACAGATTACGGCGAGGTTCTTTTTCGGAGTCCAGAATGCCGGACTGTGGGCGCTCAAGCATGCCGATCGGCTGAGCGTGCCTTTGCTGCTTATGCATGGCGGGGACGACAAGGTGACGTCGCTGGCGGCGAGCAAGCAATTCGCGCATCTGGCGGGCGACCTTGCGGAGTGGAGAGAATGGACGGATTTCAAGCATGAGCTGCACAACGAGAAGCGCCGGGAGGAAGTCTTCGCCGTGATCCGGACATGGCTCCGGAAGCAGTTGGAGGAGTAAGAACAAGGCGG
>NZ_JBHSED010000074.1:130443-284590 GCF_042651945.1 Cohnella boryungensis
CGAGCGGATTTTTCCGCAAATCCTTGGCGCTGAAGAAGATGTCTCCTTTGACTTCCAATACGTTCACATTGTAGTTCAACTGATCGATGATTTCCTGCGCAGTACTCCAGCCGGCTTCCTTCGTGCCCAGCTTGTAAGGAGCATGGCCGATCAGCAGCTTCACGTTCGTTCCTCGCACCTCGCCGGCCCACCATTCCACCAGCTTGTCGTACTGTGCGACCTTGAACGACAGGCTCCAGTAGATCTGCGGCGCCACATAGTCAATCCATTCCTGCTTGATCCAGGTGCGCACATCGGCGTACATGCTGTCGTACGCAGTCACGCCTGCTTGCGTATCCGAGCCCGTCGGATCGACCGACTGATTGCGCCATACGCCGAACGGACTGATTCCAAATTGCAATTGCGGTTTCTCTCGGTGAATGGACTCTCCCAGCAGCTTGACGAACTGGTCGATGTTGTCCCTTCGCCAATCCGCTTTATTGCCGATTTGGGACGGATTATAGGCGGCGAACGCGGCATCGTCCGGGAAGACCCCGCCCGACGGATAGAAGTAATCGTCGAGATGCACGCCGTCGATGTCATAGCCCCGGACGACTTCGAGCACGGCATCCACGATATGCTGGCGAGCCTCCGGTATGCCCGGATTGATATACTTCTTGCCGCCGGAATCCACAATCCATTCCGGATGGGTCTTCGCGACGTGATTCGCGGCGAGACCGTCCGTCTTCGCGTCCACCGTCGCCCGGAACGGGTTGAACCAGGCGTGAAATTCCATGCCTCGCCTGTGCGTCTCCTCGATCATGAAGGCCAGCGGGTCGTAGCCGGGATCGCCCCCCTGCTTGCCTGTCAGGTAGCTGGACCAAGGCACAAGCTGCGAAGGGTACAGAGCGTCGGCGGAAGGCCGCACCTGCACGAAGACGGCGTTCAGCCCCATTCCCTGCAGCTCGTCCAGCATTTGCGCATATTCTTGCCTCTGGACTTCGGCTTTACCGTTGGAGGCTTTCGACGGCCAGTCCAAATTGTAGACGCTGGATACCCATACGCCCTTCAAGGAAGTGTCGGCGTTTCCATCCTTTGTCTGAAGCATAATGGTCTGCGCGGATTGATGCCAGCTTACATCCAGGCTCATCTGATTGCCGACGAACCGGAGCGGAACCATAACGCGCCCGTTGATCGCCTGTACGCTTGTCTCCAGCTCGACGCGCTGACCGCCAGACAGCGCGTACTTCTGGCCGATCGTCATGCTGAGCACCAGGCCTTCGTGACGGATCGTAGCCGTCTTGTCCTTCTGCGACCAGGATACGTTCGCTCCAAGGTTCTTGCTGATGACGCTTAGCGGAACCATCGTTACATTAAGCTTGGGAATGATGTAGGGCGGAACGTCGGTAATCAGTTTGTTGCCGTTCAGATAGATGCTGATGGCCGTTGCAGGAGCCGCAGACGCGGAATGACCGGCAAGCGGAACGAGCAGCAGCAGGCTGAGCAAGAAGAGCGCGCTGCGATAAAAACGAGAAAGCATTCTTTCATCCTCCGGATAAGCTAGACTCATGTCGCTTAGAACATTGTATATAGTTAGACGTGAACAATTGCCAAGAGTTGCATGTGAGATGCAAACCTCGTTTCAGACCGCCAATCAATACGGGAGCTTCGTCTGCAAATGCGAGCTGCAGCCTGCCTGATCGCTGCTCGACAACTGCCCCGAAGATTAGCAAATCCCCTTCAGTCCACGCAAAAAGGGCCGCTCCCGATCGCCCGGAAGCCGGCCCTCTCTGCTCTTCGATCATCCCTTCAGCACTCGCCCGTCAAGGCACGTATTGCTGAACGATCTTCGTAATGACGCCGTTCTCCATCGTCAGATGATAGGGGAACTGCTTGATATCCAGCTCTCCGTCCTCTGCGAGAAGAGCTCTGAATTTATCCAGACTGATCTGTTCGTTCCATCGAATGTCCGCTTCCGCAGGGTCGCCCGTGCGGTTGTATAGCTGCATGAACACCTTCGCGTCCGCGGCTACCGGCAGCTTCTCGATCGTGTTGTCCGGATTTACAATATAATAGCCATCCGGAGCTTCCGTCATTTCAGGATCCTGCTCCTGTTCGCGAAATACCCGATCGGCGGCTTCCCCTTCGTACCACTCGATAAAATCCGCATCCAGCATAAGGCTGCCGTTCTCCTGAACGATTTGACCGAGATAAGCGACTCGTGTGTCCGGGCTTTGCGGAACGGGCGTATAATCGCCGTCGTTCGCCGATATAAAGCCGAATGACATCATTCCGAACAGCACGGCGACTAAGCTGATAAGCATTTTGTTGACCATAATCGCAATCTCTCCTTCAGGGGCCCGTAACCGCAGCCTTTACTTTCCTATAGCCATTAGACGTTTGAACGAAACGGAAAGTTACAGCTTTCCCGCCCGAAAATTAAAATTTTCTCATAGAAAATACTTCTCTTATGTCAAGGTATTGCAGACCCCGCGCTTTTAGTCTGGGATAGCTTGTCTGCGTTTATGAAAATTCTCTTTGGATTGTACACTTCCGTCTTCATAACTCGCCCCAGGACGCCCGGACGTATCCGATCCTCATCCCTGTCTGCTCCATGTTGCGATGACTTTGCGATTGAAACGCGCACTGGCTGACCGCGAATCGGCAGCCCTGCAGCTTTGCCTGGCGCATTCTGTGCAGCAGCAGCTCCCGATGAATGCCTTTGCCGCGATGTTCGGGCAAGGTCGCGGCAAAAGTAAACACCGCGCTTCGGCCATCGCTTCGCATTACCCCCACGCCCGCCGGCTCGTCTTCCCATAAGGCCAGATAGAGCTTCCAGCCCGCTCTTCCGTGCAATACGCGATTGTTCGCGGCGACAGGCGCAATTCCGTTGTCCGGTAGGCCGCTTCCTCTGCAATGCAGAGTTCCGTACAACGTGTACTCGTCCTCGTCAAGCTCGCGAATGTAGATCGAACCCGGCGCATTCGATTCTTCGAAGGCTTCGGACAGATCCGCGTACAGGGTAGCGTGAAAACCTGTCTGCCCGAAGCCCAGTCCGGACAGCCGCCGCATGAGCAGCGGATCGGCCAGTCCGGGGACCAGCTCGAATTGCGGTTTTCTTTCTCTTTCGCGATAGAAGTCGACGATTGCCGCAAGCTCGGCCTCGCCCTCGTTTCTAAGACCTTTGACCGTGTTGAAGGCAGGCCAGGGCATCGTCTGGCTGTAGAAGCAGGTGACTCCGCCAACTTTGGCGATTTCGACGCCTTCGGGATTCCCCGTTCTCTCCTGAATCGCGGTCATTCGATCCGCCATGCTCTCGATCTCGCAACGTTCAAGCTCATCGACCAGAGCCAACGAAGTCGCCGCTCGCCGCATCGTCACTCAACCTCCCTCATCGCTTTCCAAGATTAATTGTAGCCTAATAATAAAGAAAAGCCCCCATCCTCCAGTCGGAGTTGAGAGCTGATTTTTCCTGGACCTATTTCAAAATTTGATAGTTCCCGATCAATGGCAACGGCTTCGTCTGACCGTTGACTGCGGCAAGGATTCCGATAATCATAAGCCCGAGTACGCCAAGATTGGCGAAAGGCAGCAAAATCCATCCGATAAACGGAAGAATTCCGAGAACAATATTGACCGCCAGCGCCAGCAGGAAGAGATTCAATCCCTGCCTCGCATGATATTGCGCATACGGCGACTCCTTGGCGGCCAGCAACGGAACGAAAAATAAAATATAAGCGACAATGGCCATGCCCTTATTCTGTTGAATGTCGGATTCGCTGGAATGCATTCGACTAACACCTCATTAAATTAATTTTTCCTGTTCTTAAACTAATCCAAATTATGACATGCCGCTAGTGGCTAAAGTCACATTTTTGGTCCTGCGCGCCTGATTTTTCACTGTCCATGTGCCCAAAAGGTCAACAGGTTAGGCTTTCCGGTCGTTCAACGAAAGCCATGCCCGCTCGCTGCGCCAATCGACCTGCACGGCCGTCTCGAAAAATTCCGACAGATGCTCGCTGGTCAGCACCTCTCGGGACAAGCCCTGAGCGAATATCTGACCCCGTCGGATGAGCAGCGATCTGGAGAACACGGGAAGAATCTCCTCGATATGATGCGTGACGAACAGCATCGTGGGCGCATTCGACCGCTTCGCCAGCTCGCTGATACTCGCCAGCAGGCTCTCTCTGGATAGGAAATCCAGTCCGTTCGTCGCTTCATCCAGAATCAGCAGCTCCGGGGAGGCCATCAAGGCGCGCGCGATCAGCAGCTTCTGCTTCTCTCCCTGAGAGCAGGTTTGATAAGCCCTGTCGTACAAATGCGAGCATGACAGCTGCTCCATCAGCGAAGCCGCCTGACGGAAGTCTTCTTCTGTCGGCGTCTCATAGAGGCCGATAGAGGCATGCTTGCCGCTAATGACGACGTATTGGGTTTTATCCGTCGCATAGAGCTTCTCCTGAAGAGAAGAGCTGACCCATCCGATTTTTTTGCGCAGCTCTCTCAGGTCCGTGCTTCCGAACGTTTCCCCCAGCACCTCTACCTGTCCGGAAGTGGGCCAGATATATCCGTTAATCATGTTGAGAAGCGTCGTCTTGCCGGAGCCGTTCAAGCCCAGCAACGCCCAGTGCTCCCCTTTCGTTACACTCCACTCCATGCGCTCGATAATGGGTTTTCCTTCCCGCTTCCAGCTTATTTCTTGCAGCTTAATCACTTGCGAAGACATCCTCGCCGCTCCTCCATCCGGTTTGATCTAAGGTCATATCATCTGATGTTTAATGATTCGTATCATACCATGGGCAGAAGCGGCGCGGCAATCCCTGCTTCTGCACAGAAACGGGCCGGAAGGCGGCTTTCGCAAGCTTCGCGCTTCTGGCCCGGCAGTGCCGCAGCGATAGAAATACCCGCATCAGCCGTTACTCCGAATCAACCGTGTAGATGCACTTAAATCGTTCCACTCCCGGACAAAGCTCGCCGAGGCTTTCGATCTCGAAGCCGATGCTGCGATAGAAGTTTACGGCGTCTTCATCCGTTTCGGCGGTCAAGAGAGCCGGCTTTTTCTTGTCGAGCGCTTCCAGCACGAGCCCTCTCCCGTACCCTAAGCCCCGAAAATCGGGTTCGACGGCAAGATGCTCGATCTTCAATTCGCCGGTCCCGTTCATGGCGAATCCCACAATGCCGATCAACTCCCCCTCCTCTTCATAACCGTAAAGGCTCCGTCCGTTCCCGGCCATGTAGGCTGCAATTGTATCCTCTACGTTCTCCGCGTCCGAGTAGATGCTGTATTGCAGCAAATCCCTCAGCAACGGATCATCCCATCTATTCGTCATCTCTATGAACATGCCCAACACTTCCATTTCTTGTAATCTAACAACCGTCCGCAAATCAGACAGCTTCGCCAATCCGACCCTGCCATTGAACCCCGCTCCGGTCAGTCGCGCCGTCTCTTGAACACGACGATCACTTCGCGTGTCGAGCCTTCGGATTTGGTGATCATCTCACCCTTCCGAATTGAAATCGGCCCGGCTCCGTTCCGTGCTCAAAGCCCCAACAGCTTCTTGCGCTCTAGACGCGAAAAAACATAATCCAGCGCGCAGAAGAGATAATGAAGAGCCAGACCGTAACCCGCCAGTCCAGCGTTTATCCTCAGGGCAAAGACCGCCGCTCCGTATGCCGCGGCTCCCAGCAGCACATAAATCAGGAAGGCTAAGATTCCGTTGGCGCTTGAAGCCGCGACCTTATCCGTCAGCAAGGAAATCGGAAACGCGACAAATAAGACAACAGCGAACACGATAAAAAGAGCGGGAAAATAGAGAAACAGCTCGCCGTCAACCTCGAATGAGGCTATGAGGTACAGAGCAAAAATGGCGGATGCGGCAAAGCCGCCAAGCAGCTTGCTGACAATGGTTCTCCCGTTTCGGAGCATCGTTTCTCCTCCTGCGTAACTCGGCAATCCGCCGAAGAACTAGTCCATGTCTTCGTTAAGAATCGTCATATGAACGTGGTCCTCCCACTTGCCGTTGATTTTCAAGTATTGTCGAGCCAGGCCTTCCCGTTGAAAGCCCAGCTTCTCTGTCAATCGCAAGGAAGCCGCGTTCCGGGGCATGATATTCGCTTCAATGCGATGCAGGCCCAGCTCATGCCAGGCCACAGACACGACCTTCTCAAGCGCCTCCGTCATATATCCTTTGTTCAGCCATTTTTCATCCAGACGATAACCCATATGGCAGGATAAGAAAGCACCCCTGACGATGTTGCTCAAGGCTACGGAGCCGATGATCAGCTCCGGCTGCAGCAAGGGCGACAGCCAGACTTTAAACAGTTGACCTTGCTCCATGCATTCCTGATCGAACTGGATCAGTTCCTTCTGTCTGTTCGGCGTATAGTAGTCGGGCGATCTGCTCGGCTCCCACGCGGCCAGAAAGGCGCGATTACGCACGACGTACTCCGTGATCCGATTCTCGTCGCTCTCGTCTGCGACGCTTAATCTCAGCCTGTCCGTCATGTATTCTTTAGGTTTCATCGAATGCCTCACCTTCACGCTGGCCGGAGAAGGATAAGCCTCGGGCTTCCAGCGCCTCCCTAAGCTGCCTGATCGTCTTGGGGCCGACGCCGTGCATTTGCAGCAGCTTCGCTTCACCCAGCTTGGCGACCTGCTCCAGGCTTACAATTCCGGCGCCGGCCAGCGCCCGAAGAGAGGGCTGCGACAAACCCGCTGGAAACTCGCCGTGGTGCAGCTTGCTCGGACTCATGGCGATCCCTTCCTTTCGTTGCGATATTCGCTTATGATCCATCTGTCATTGGTCCGCTTCATCTCTTCTAAATTACACTGTACAGAGCTGTTTATCCAGTTGTTTCGCGAAGAATACGGAAAAAGCGCCTTCGCGTTCGTACACGAAAGCGCCGCTGCGGCATGTTCTATATGTCTTCTCGGTTTGCCGCCTCACCTAACCCCTCTCTCCTGATCGTCGCCTTGACCTCGTCGTCCGCACGGTCCAGCATCTGCTTCAGAAGATTGGCGTGACGATACACGTAGGACGGATCGATGAAGGCTTCCTGGCGGAAAAAATCCGACGGGTAACGCTCCCGTTCCCGCTCCTCCACTTCACCGAAATATTCGAACAGGTAGCGGAATTCGTCCTTCTCGATTAATTCGTCCACGACCTGCTCGACCCGCTCGCGGCTGACCTTGTCCACGATGATGACCGGAGACGAACCGCACCAATAGGCTCCGTTCAGGCAGCTCCCGGTCCTCCGGTAATCCTGCCGGATCGACTCGATGCACTTCGCCGTGTAGAAATTGGATAACCAGCGTGTGGAGTCGGGAAAGGTAACGACGGCGCATACCTGGGCATCCTCAAAATCGTCTATCCAGCCCTCCGCATCGATATGGATATGGCGCTTCTTCTCGAACATGGGAAAGTCCTCCGCTCATCCTGCTTCATCCGAAACTCCACCCAGTATACCGTATTTCGTTCCTTCACGAGTTTAGTCCCCTTCGGAACCGGACCGACCTGCAGCTATCGCGCATAGCTCGCCTCCGCATTAGCGATTTCATACGTTAATGTCGGATGCTCCAAATTCTTCTGGTCGCGGAAAATCGGTGGATGACGCATGTCTTCACAGTTCAGCCCTGAATCTGGGGCAACCCATCCGGCAGCTCCTCTTCTGTGCACCACGCCTCCAGAATGCGATTGAACAAATCCGGCCGGGAAAGCGACAAGCCATGCCCGACGCCGGGGATGACGATCCCCCTGCTATCCGGTCGCGCTCTTACAAGATCGAAGGCCGATTCTCTCATGATTTTCCTTTCCTTCTCCCCGACGGTAACCAGAATGCGGGCTTTCGAATGCCGATAACCTTCGGGAATCGCAAAGGACATGTTCTCTTGCAGAACTTGAACCAAGGTATCCGGCTCCATACCGAGGGAATGCTCGTAGTATCGCGCGAACAGCTCGTCTCCGATGTACAACTGATTGGCCTGCAGCTTCGAGAACCAACGCTTTCTCGCCAGCCATGAGGTTAGCTTGACCGTCGGTCCAATCATTCTGCTTGCGGCGGGAAGGGGCTTCGTCAGCGCGCTGTTAATGACCGCATAATCAATCGTTTCGCTATCCTGTCCCAGCATTTGAATGGCGACCTGGGCGCCTAAAGAAAAGCCCGTCAAAATAATCTTCTTGCCCTTGCCCTTCGCTTGAATAAGTTCGAGAAGCTCGCATGCGCTGTCCCTGATCGAGAAGGACTCGCCGATCCTCTGTCCGTGGCCGGGCAGATCGAGCGCTAAGCAATGATAATGGTTAAAGTAGGCCAGCTGCCTTTCCCACATCCAGCTGGCCACGCCCCCACCGTGCACAAACACAAGCAGCGGAGCATCCGGGTTGCCCGACTCTCTGATCATCGGTTCTATCGATATCCCCACCTTGAATTAAGCAGCGAACAAGCCTGCGAATGATGTTTAAATGATCTCATTTACCGCAGGATTGTTCAAGTCTTCCTCTGGTTCTGGGCTCATTGACCGGAGGTATAAGTCCTTCACCGCTTCCTACTCCTTACCGAGAGGGAAAAGACCCCTCGTAGTAAAGTCATCCCTCCCCCTCTGATGTTCATAAGTGCGTATTCGTTTGGCAATCTTGTTTAGTTTGTGATTTCTATCACAGCATAGAAACAATATATTGTATTAATATTCATTTTGTCGTCTAAATGTAGTACTTCTATCTTTGAAAGGCCTGATCGCTTGGGCTGCAAGGAGGTTGGTATGCTCGTATTTTATCCGCGCTTCATTCGGACCTTCGATGATTTGCCCGGTTATGTCTCCTTGCTTATTCATTGCTGGAGCGGATGCAACATGCGGTGCTTCGGCTGCCACAATGCGTCGGAATTGATCGACGCCAAGCCGGACGGCCGTCATCTCACCGCCGCGCAAGTGCTGGAGCGCCTTCGGGAGGGGCATCAGCTGTTCGACGCCTTGCTGCTGAGCGGCGGCGAGTTTCTGATGAACGATATGACGGAAATCCGCTCTTTCCTCAAGCGCGTCAAAGCGTTGTTCGCCGGACCGATCATCGTGTATACAAACGGCACCTTTCCGCGCAAAATGCAATGCTTGCTCGACGAAGGGCTGATTGACGGCGTTCATCTGGACATGAAGCTGCCCTACCATTGTCTTGATCCGGTGGAGGATGCCGAGGTGTATCGCGCGATTATCGGCATTGCTCCCTCCCGGAAATACCGTCAGGCCATGCTGGAATCCGTAGAGGCGGTAATTCGGCACGACAGCAAGGTCAGCCAGATCCGGACGGTACGGTATCCGTTGTTAAGCGAGGAATATTTCGAGCACATTCGACTGTACGTCAACGAATTGAACATCAGACACGGCAGCACGGTCCCCTATTATCTGAATCCCTATTATCCGCCACAGCCAGCCAACGCTTAACCTATTGAACGGAGGAATGTCATGTTTCGCGACGCCATGGAAATTATTCGCACCTTCACTTCCGCTTCGGAGACGAAGCAAGCCGACTATCTGAAACGGGAAAACAGCAACTTCGTCTTCTCGCTGCCTCTGCTGAGACATAATCTGACCAACTTCTCGGAAGAAAAGTACTTGCTGGAAACGGTATTGCCCTCTCGCCTGCATGAGCTGTACAGAGAAGGCGTCATCTATATTCACGACAAACAGCTCAGCCCCTACTGCATGAGCGTGGCCTGCAAGGACATTGCTGCCGAAGGCATTCCAACGTTGGCCAAAAACATGATGTCCTCCCGGCCGACCCGCAAGCTCGAAACGCTGCTGCGCCATTTCAGCAACATCGTCGTGCTCCTCTCTCAGCAGGTGTCCGGCGCCGTAATGCTCTCGCAATTGACAACGATCGCCGCTTCCTACCTCTATGCGGAGGAAACGCTCCATAGCCGCCTGATCGATGACGAGGAGCTGGAGCAATGGTTTCAAAGCTTGATATGGGAGATGAATATGCCGCTTCGCGGCGGCTCGCAGTCTGCTTTTACGAACATCACGCTGGAGTTCGGCAAGCCCTCTGACGAAATCAAGGACGAGCTGGTCATTATCGGCGGCAAACCGCTAGAGCTGCGTTACCGCGACATTCCTGCCGCTTATTTCGACCGCATTAATCACGCCATTATCGAGGTGATGAAGAAGGGCACCGGAACGGGAATTCCGTTTACCTTCCCGCTGATGACCGTACCGATCGACGACGGCTTCGACTACGATAACCCTCTGTTCCTGGAGCTTCTGGACGGGATGTACCGCTGGGGAGGCGTATACTTCGAAAACTTCCGAACGGAGCCGTTCCTGAACGAGCGGTATCGCAAGCTCAATCCCTACCTGAAGCCGCGTGATCCGGAAGTAAGCCGCAGTCTGTGCTGCCGGCTGCAAATCGATCTTACCGTGCTGTCGCGGGTAGGCAGCGGAATATTCGGCAGCTCCACCGGGTCCACCGGAGCCGTGCAAGTGCTGAATCTGAACATGAATCGCGTGTTGATGGAATACGCCCACGACGAGGAGTTGCTTTTCGCCAAGCTCGAACAATTGTTGGATGTCATGCAGGAGGGCCATATGGCCAAGCGCCAGTGGATTGAACGGAACAAGGAGCTCTACCCGACCTTCTTCGCGTTGAACCGGGATTTGTCCAACTATTTTAACGTCTTCGGCGTTGCCGGCATGCACGAGGGCCTGATCAATTGCGGCTATCCCGGCGGCATGAACAACGCGGCGGGCAAGCAATTCGCCCACAAAATCATGCAATGGATGACGGAGAAGATCAACGCCTTCATCGTCCGGGACCGGGTTGCTTGCGGAATTGAATACGCTCCGGGCGAGAATGCCGCCATCAAGCTGGCCCGACACGATATCAAATGGGCGAAAGGCCGCAATCGCGACATCTATGTCCAGGGCTCCGGGGAGAACGTCTATCTGACATCCGGCTGCATGCTGCCCTTCAGCGAGGAGGATTTCCTCCGGCAAGTCGAGAACAGCGCGGAGTTTCAGGCCTATGCCACCTCCGGCAGCATCCTGCATCACTTTCTGGAGAGCAAGCTTCCTCCCGAGCGGCTGGCGAAGTACTTAAGGAGCATTTTCGACAAACCGATTCAATATATTACCCTTACGCCGACGTTGACGAGCTGTCTGTGCTGCGGCCAGCAGCTCTTGGCCGAGGACGGCCGCAATGTCACGACCTGTCCGGTCTGCGACAGCGACGATATCGCGACTTTCAGCAGAGTCATCGGCTACGTCAAGATGATTGCCCGCAAAAAGCTGCAAGTCGACTCCGACGGCTATTATACGGGCGAGTTCAATTTCTGGAGCAAAGCAAGAAGGTTCGATTGGAGCACCCGCAAGCGGCTTAAAGAGGAATCGCTGTCCGAATAACCGCATCGCAAAGAAGGGGCTCTCGCTCATTCCGCTTAATCGGATGAGCGATGAGCCCCTTACCCAATCCGTCTGCCTTCCGTGCCTAGGACGGATGAAATTGCAGCAGGCCGATCGCCAGCAGCAGAAATTGCAGCGCGCCTGCAATCTCGATGATTCCCGCCTTCCAGGGACGGATCATCTTGCCCCCATACAGGAATGTCCGCGTCGTTGAATAAACAAAAGCCAACGTCATCCACGGATAGCCGATCAGAGCCGGCACCGCCAGAATAACAATATGATAGATGCGGGCTGACGCCAACCACCGGGGACTCATTCTCTCGCGAAATACGGTTTTGACGAAAAATGCGCTGCCTGTAAAATGCATAAGGCTGAACAAAACAACTACGGCCATCGTACCGTCCCACGCCCCGCCGCCGAGCAAGTAAGCCGCCGCTCCGCCCAGAGAGAAGATCAGGATGGCGCAAAGGTCGTTCGCAATGGCTCTCTCCGCTCTGCGTCTGGCATACGCCAGATTGATCGGCAGCAGCGCCAGGAGCGGAATTCCGAACCAGATCAGCTCCGGCCGCACAAGCAGCGCCGGAATTAAGCAGCCTAATGCAGCCATTCCGTAGATCGCGCTCCAACGAAGCAGATGCCCCCGGCTTGCCGATCTCTTAAACGATTGAAGCAACGGATAGGAAGATAAGTAAAAGAACAGCCAGGCCAGGAACAACCAGGCATGCGCCCACTGCGGGGTTCCGGCCATCATTCCGAACGCATACGGCACGCTGATCATCGCCCAGCCGCCATGCTCATGAGGGATGACAACGCTTCTCCTTTTCATCGCCGTCTCAGCCTTTCCTTCGCAATTCTAGGGCGACAAGGATTCATCATTCTGTTGAAAAGCTTGTCGCTTCGCAGCCAAATGCACGGCGAAATCAAGTAAAATAGAAATTAGCGCAGCGATACTCTCCAAGCCATCACTAACGCAAGGAGGAATTCAATGAACAGGGAAAAAACGCTTGTCTTTCTGCGTCAGGTGCCCCTATTCCACGATCTTAACGATCAGGAGCTGGCACGAGTGGAAGAAATCTGCTTATCTCGTCCCGCTCCCAAAAAAACGATTGTTTTTGCCGAAGGAAGCGAGAAGGAAGCCGTCTACTTCATTCAGGACGGATTGGTCAAAACCTACAAGACGGATGAACACGGGCACGAGCAGATCGTTTCCTTCCTCAAGAGCGGCGACATGTTTCCGCATACCGGCTTTTTCAATCAGAACCCCTATCCGGCGACGGCCGAAACGATCGTGAACTCCCGTCTATTGGCGATTCCGGTCCGCTTGTTCGAGCGCCTGATGATGAGTCATCCGTCCATCGCGATCAAGATGATGCGCGTGATGGGAGATAAAATCCGCGAGCTTCAGGAGAAGCTCCAGGTGTTGTCCGGCCAGGATGCGCGGCATCGCGTGCTGTCGTTCCTGCTTCAATTGGCCGAGCAGCATGGCAAAATGACGGAAAGCATTATTACGATCAACCTGCCGATGACCCACCAGGAGTTCGCCAACTCGGTCGGCACCACCCGCGAAACGATCAACCGGGTGTTGAACCAGCTAAGCAAGGAGAATTTGCTTAAGGTAGACCGTAATCGCATCGTAATTATCGATCTTGAAGCCTTGAAGCGGCAGCGGGAAACGAAATAAGGCGATAACCGCGCAATGGCTCAGGACGCGGACAGCTTTAAGACGCGCGGGAACAGGATGTTATTCTCGAGATGAATGTGCTGGAAGAGATCCGATTCCAGCTCGTCCAGCTTGCGGAAGGCGATCGTGTACGTCCGACAGGCTTCAGCGGGCAGCGCATAACCGTTCGTGGCGGCTCTCATATCCTTGAGCAGCTCCCCTACCGCGCTATGATCGTCCTCCAGGCCGTCAAGCGCCTTGACCATTCGTTCCCTCTGCTCTGCCGAAGGCTCCTCTTCCCATTGCTTCAGCAGCGGGAACAGTCTTTCTTCCTCCTCGATCAGATGCTGGTCCAGCTCGATTTTCATTTGATGAAACAATCTGTGCAATTCCGCCAGCTCGGCGTGTCCCTCTCCGTGAACCCGCAATATCTTCGTGACAAATTCGCTAAGCAGCGGCAGCTCCTGACGCAAATAGCCATGGTGACGATGTACGATGTAATCGACCAGTTCGGCAATCGGCACTTCCCGCCAGTCTGTCTCCTCCTGCTCCGCCCGTTTTTTCATCTCTTGATAACCGTCATTGAGCCGCTTCAGGATGTCTTGCTCATCCAGCTTTTTCAGATGGACGGCCTCCGCAAGGCTGCGATCCCCTCCGCAACAGAAATCGATTCGCACTTCCTTGAACAAATTGCTCGCTCCCGGATACTCGGCGACGATTGCGCCTATCTTCTCTTCTCCGCTGAACCGTTGTACCATCTTGATCAACCTCCTGGGTTAGATTCGATCTTGGCAGTCTACCGGAGTCTTCGCTGTCTCGAATGAATATCGCTCGTGAAGCCCCGGTCTTATTCGGAATGGCTTATGCTGAATCTAACCGCTATTGAGGAACCGTCCTGTGACGCTGATCACTCGATCCCGATATTTATGCTTTAATACTCGTCCATTTCATAAAATGGACATATTCCGCAGACAACAGGATGATGACCTCTCTCTTTGAAAACCGGGATGATTGTGATTTCTGTCACAAACCTTGCGCTTGTGCTCCTCTATAATCGAAGTTGTAAGCACTTCACTCCTAGGAGGAAGGAACGATGAGCACATTCGCAGCTACCGTTAATGCCACCGAATATCCGCCTCAGCTGAAGCACAAGGTCATCTTCGAAACCTTCGAAGCCTTAAAGCCGAACGAAGCGATGCTTCTGCAGAACGACCACGATCCCGTGCCGCTGAGGTACCAGTTCGATTCCGTACATCCCGGCAAGTTCACTTGGGACTACATCGAGCAAGGCCCTCTCTTTTTTCAGGTGAGAATCGGGAAGGTATAACGTGCGGGCGAAGCAGGAGAGCAAGGAGATGATGCAGGATGAACGAGAAAGCCGCTCACGTCGTCGAGCTGGACGTCAGACCCCATCTTCGCAAGAAGCTGGAGCCCTTTCAATTAATTATGGATGCGGTGAAGGGGTTGGGCAAGGACGATCTGTTCGTCCTTCATGCTACCTTCAAGCCGACGCCGCTGTTCGGCGTGCTTAAGCTTAAAGGCTTCGCAGGCAAAGCGGAGCAGATCAGCGCCGATCACTGGGTATCCACCTTCGTCAACAAGAAGAACAAGCATTGGCTTAATGCGCCCTCCATCGAGGAGGAGGCAACGGTCTTGGAGGAGCCGGCCGAACCGGCTCTCTCTTCGGACACTGAAGAAGCAAAAACCGTCGTCTTGGACAACCGCGGACTGGAGCCTCCCAAACCGATGATACGGACGTTGGCCGCATTGGAGCGCTGCCGGTCGGGGGACGAAGTGCACATCCATAACGATCGCGTGCCCATGTTCCTTATTGAAGAGCTTCATAGTCTGGGATACGCTTACGCGGTAGAGGAACAGCCGGACGGTTCGGCAAAGGTCAAAATTCAAAAGACGTAAGGAGGCGAGAACGATGTCCCGTCTCCCCTTTTTCTTTATCCTTACGGGGATTATCGGATTCGTGCTGTTCCAGATCGCCTCCCTGTCGTCCTTGACCGGATGGCTCGGAGAGGAGCTGCGCAGCCCCGGCGGCTGGTTCCATGCCCATTTGTTCGTTCTCGGATGGGCAACCTCCCTGGCTATGGGGGCCGTCTATCAACTAATTAACGTAATTACGCAATCCGCTATCTATAGCGAACGGCTGGGCTACGTCAATTATGTCTGCTTTACTATCGGCCTGTGCGGTCTGCTGTACGGCTTCATGGACGGGGAGATCTATTGGATTGCCGGCTCGGCTGGGCTCTTACTCATCGGAATCCTGCTGTTCGGCTGGAATATCGGCGTCACCTTAATCCGGGCACGCGCTTGGAATCCGGTCACGATTAGCGCCGCATGCTCGGTGCTTTACCTGGTACTGACCGGACTCACCGGGATGGGCATGGGGCTTAACTTCGCTGGCGGATGGATGCTGGACGCTCACGAGAGCTTGTTCGGGGCGCACATCTGGATGGGGACGATCGGGTGGTTCGGCTTGCTGATTACCGGCTTCAGCTACAAGATGCTGCCGATGTTCTATCTTGCGCACGACTATCCGGAGAAGCTGCAAACCGTCGTGCTTCTGTTATGGAACGCATCCGTTCTTGCAGGAGCGCTCTCGTTCTTCATCGACAGCAACGCAATTCTTCTGAGGCTAGCCCTGCTTATGCTTGTCGCTGCCGTCCTGCTCTACAATGTTCATCTGCTGCAAATTAAGAGGAAGCGGCATAAGCGCCATCCCGGATCAGGAATTCAAGCGTCTGTGTACGCGAACCAGGCCTTCGCCTGCATGCTGACGCTTATGCTGGTCTATGCATGTCTGTACCCGGATCGAATGCTGAACTCCGGCCCCATCACAGTTGCCGGCTGGCTGTATTTGGGCGGTTGGGTTTCGTTCACTATCCTCAGCTACGCATCCAAAATTGTTCCTTTTCTCTGGTGGACGCACAAGTACGGCAAGCAGGCGGGAAAGCCGGGAACTCCGCTTATGGCGCATCTTCTGGATGAGAAAAAGGTGCGCATCGGACTGGCCGCCATTGGGCTCGCAAGCCTTGCTCTTCTCGCGGGCTTAGCCATCGGCTCGTCAACGCTGATCTCCCTGTCCGGTACGATCTTATCGCTGTTCTCTATCGCTTACATGGCTATAATCGGCCTTGTATTTACTCGATAGTCCAATCTCTCAAGAAGGAGTGAAACGGGTTATGGCTCAATCGCAGCAGCTTCGCGAGCTGTTAAAGGACGTCTACGATCCCGAGCTCGGCGTAAATATCGTAGATCTCGGACTGGTGTACGAGGTGTATGAAGAGCCGGATCGCATTCGCGTCGTCATGACGTTAACGACGCCTGGCTGTCCCCTCCACGATACAATTGTAGGCGCAGTGAAATGGACGCTGATCGAAAATACCGACAAAGCCAAGGTTGACGTCGATCTCGTCTGGGAGCCCAAGTGGACGCCTGAACGAATGTCCGAGGCGGCCAGGAGCTCACTGGGTTACTTCTAGTCGCCATATAGCGATGGAGCAGCAACAATCAGGTAAGGCAAACAGCAACAACGCGCTCCGACATTTCATCGGGCGCGTTGTTGTCTCTCGGCTCCTAGCTCTCGACAAAAGACTCTTTCATCGTATCTTGGGGGTCCCAGATAGACCAGGCCGCCTCCTCGCACGAACGAATACGGATGGCTCATTTGCGTTTCTCCTTATCCTTTCAGGAATAGTAAAACTGTCGTTCGAATTTGGAACACAGCTCCATGACATCGCTCAATCTGACTAACTGCTCCATCCAGTCGGCGGGAATCTGTCCTAAGCCATATTGCAGGCCTGCCAGACCTCCAGTTACAGCCCCGGTGGTGTCGGTGTCTTCCCCCAGATTGACAGCTTTCAGCACGGCCTCGGCATAGCTCTCCGAAGTCAGCAGACTCCAAATACTCGCTTCTAACGTATGAACGACGTAGCCCGAGGAATGGATTTCCTCTTTACTCGACGAAGAAAAATCCCTAGAAAATATTCGGTTAAATCGAATTAAATCCCGCGATGGGAAATGCAATTGACCCATGGTTTTCCCTACTCTAAGGAGAGCCTCCGGAAGGCTGATTCCTTGCAGCATACAAATGGCGACCTCAACATAGATCATGCAAGAGATTATGGAAGTCCGATGTCCATGGGTAATCGATGATACTTCCGTAACCGTTCTCACTCTAGCCTCTAGAGGCTTATCGAATAGGTAAAAGGCCAACGGCAAAATTCTCATTAAAGATCCATTGCCGTTGCTGTACTCATCCTTGCCTCCAGCCAAATCCGGTCTAATAAACTCATCATTCACTCGCTCTATCGTTCTAGCAGTAGCGGCTCCAACATCAAAAACCTTCCCGTGAGGCGTCCAATAGCCCCGCCAAAGCCACTCCGTAAACTTCCCCGCTATATCAAACAAGTTGATATCCTTACACTCGATTAAGCTTTCCATAAGACAAAAGGTTAAGGAGCTGTCATCCGACCAAGTGCCGATAGGTTGTGAGTGCGAGCCATATCCAAGCATCTCGGTTACCGGGTTTAACTGAAGCGCCTCTCTGCTGCGGAATTCAACGGGAACCCCTAACGCATCGCCGACACATAAACCTAATATTGCAGCTTGTACTGCACTCATTCTTTCCCTCCCCCTCAAGTCTCGTATCGCTCTATAATTTTTTTCAGTTCGTTGTTTCTATGCTCCAGAAATCGAGTCATGTACCTCCTTAATACAAGCTTCTCGGCCAAACGTCCCAGCAAGCCGAATGGCGCTTGAAAGGCTAACGTATCCCTCATGATCGTGCCGCCGCCGGATTCCTCGAATTCATGTGTGTGCCTCAGGCGCTTGAAGGCTCCCGATTCCATCTCGTCCGTAAAGCTGTAAGGCTCGTTATACTCCGTAACTACCGAGACGAGCTTCTGACGAATGAAGAAATGCGTCGCCTCGAAGGTCACCCTCTCACCGAGCCCGACAGGGCCTGTCGAATAAGCCGACTCGCGAGTACGCTCCCATACCGTTGCGGCATGGACCTTCAAATTTCTCGCCAACTGAAAGCACAGCCCAATAGGAGCGGCAATGTGGACTTCCGTCCTTATGACGACCATTGACTCTCCCCTCCTCGTTCACAGCAGTTTTGCCTATCGATTCCAGAAAAACCCATGTTGCGTAGGCGCTTATCCGAGTTGCTTCTCAAAGCACACGCTTGATGCGCATTCTGCGTATTTGCCGAATCGATCGATAGGATAGTAGCCATGCTTGCGATAGAAATTGAGCGCTTCCGGCTGGGCTTCCCCCGCTTCCAGCTTAATGCATTTATATCCTTGATTACGCGCCTTGAACTCGAGCTCCAACAAGATTGCCTCGGCAATCCCTTGATTTCTATAGTCATGATGCACGAAAAACCGCTTCAGCTCAGTACTATCACGATCTATTTCCCGTATTGCCCCGCAGCCTGCAGGCCGACCGCCCGAATAGGCTACGAGGAAGGTAATGTCCTCCTGGCTCGGATCGTCTATACCGAACACTTCGTCCGCCGGATACCTCTCCAACAAATACTCATCCAGTTGACGAATTAGGAGGCTTAGGTCCGTATGGTCATAGGCTACCTGTACGATTTGCAGCTGCTTCATATGTGCGTTCTTTCTCCTATCCGTCGGTGTATTTGTCTCTCTACGTCAGGTCCTTCTTAAAATAATAATGCTTGTGCCCCGTAGGCGCATTGTCGAACAACCCAATTAGCTCGAAGCCATGCTTCCTATAGAAATCTGGCGCTTGGAAGCTGAACGTATTCAGCTTCAGGAAGGAGCATTGCTTTGCTCGCGCGATTCGCTCAATTTCCTGCAATAGCTTGGATCCGTACCCATGAATACGATGCTGCGCGTCCACCCATAAAATCTCGACCTCAACCCAATTCCAGCATAATACGCTCATCAAACCGGCGATAATGTCGCCTTCCTCATTGGCAATATGAAGATTAATCCTTTCGTATCGGCTTCTGATCTCGTCAGGCACATGTTGCGCATTATACTCTTTCAGCTTGCTGCGAACATACTGACTTTCGTCTTCGGTGCTTATTACAATTGTAGAATTCGACATATTTCCCTCCAGGGCAAGGAATTCCTTCTTGATCAAGTGTCGATAAGAGTCAACAGCGGCCATATTCTCATCCAGTCTTTATGACTCACTCTTTGTCTATACTTCTCATATTCATTGAACAATGGACTCCGCCTAACGGCCAAGCCAAAAAGATCTTCAAGCCCGCAAGGGGCGATGACCCTGACGAGACCCTGCTTATCCAGCGTTACTCCTACTGCCGTTGCAGTCTCAGGCCATCGTCGCATCGCATCCTCTACGGACTCATACTGCTTCTCGCCGTTTCTGAGATGCATTCTTGCTTGATTTTTGACAGACCAATCGTATTCGTGCAGATGCTTTTTCAAAAGGCTTTCATAGCGTTTTTCATGCTCTTCCGTAGAATCGGACGTATCATAATAGAGAACATCAACGTCGTTTAACGGAGTTGTTGCCGAGTAATGGTGCAGATCATCCCAAACCGCATTCCTCACATAACCGGCGGCAATGCACCAATTGGGCAAATGCAGCGATTGAACAAGCTCTAAATCTCTTGTAAGCGACCGACGACTGGATAATATGCGGAGCAGCTCGTCCTCTAAGTTCATCTGCTTACCTCTCGATTTCTTTTGACCAGCCAGCGAACAGCTAGTCCGATGAATGGTTACCAAGACTACAGTCAATAATGCAATAAGGGTGTACACGAGCAATTTTTTCTTCTCTTTCACGACAAGCAGGATAAACGAGTATTCCTGAAATCATATAGTACCAACTATTCGTAGAACCGCTAGCCTTCGACGTTCCAATCCTTCACGCGATAGCCTTCCAGTATTCTCTCCACCGGGGACCACCCTATATATTGAGGCTTCGTCCATCCTGGCGCTGGCGTTAGCTCCTCAACCTCCAAATAAGGGTTGATCCTGACCCGATCCCAAGCGTGGATGACTTCGCCATTCCCGATGCATAATCCAACGTGTCCCCAATATTTCATCTCGCCGTCCACTTCCCCGGAGCTGCTGTAGAAGACAAACGAGCCTTTGGGCGGAGAAGCGCGGTTCAGGCTTGCGCCATACAGATCGGCCGATTCCTGGGCAGAGCTGCCGCCGAACATTTCGATTCCGTTGGCCTGCTCATAGGCATCCTCGACAAAAGCCAGGCAGAGCAGCCTATAGTCTGTCGAATCCAGTTTGCGGCTAGCCCATTCTATCGCGCGTTCGATATAAGCATCCAAATTATCTGTCATATCATTTCCCCTTGGTTATTGTTTTTTCCGTTTTTGGGAACACCGGTTCTTCGCAGATCCATTCGTCAAAGGTAACAGGAAAAGAAATAATAGCGATGCTTCTTCTTGCTCAATGCCAAGCAGTCGTTCCTGAAGTCTCCCATCAGCTTGCTTTTGTTGAGGATAGCGTAGAAAAAAGGCCGGATTCCGTCGTTCGTGGCAAACACGGCATCCACATATCGGCCATTATACAGCGTCTGCCGTCGGGGTTCGAATTCGTCGATTTCGTTATTGTTGGAGCCGTGAAACAATGTCTGTTGGAGAAGGGATAGATATTGTAAAAAGCGGAATTTCGGATAGGAACTGTCGTACTCGATCAAGCCGCGCTGCCTTATAGCTTGGTCATACAATTGATCAAATTGGGCGGCTTCCTCCTCGCTAAATGGCGGGATCGTTACCCGGTAAAAAATAGGCCTAACAAAAAGGAAACAGCAATCAGACGTCACCCTCTCCATCTTGGTAGCTGGATATACACATAATACCAAATGGGCGGGTGCTCAGCTATCCTTTGCGCGTAAACGACAAGAGACCCGAATATCGTATTCGAGTCTCTTCTGATCGGCCGATTCTTGTAAATTCAATTCTAATCCTCGATACAGCCTAAATTCATCTTTTCTTGCCGTGTGCCCGATATCCCATACGCTTCTTCGATAGGGATTCGCATGACGTCAAGCAGCTTTACCGCCTTTCTCATCTGCTGCTTATGCTTCGCTTCATCGGATTCCTGATTGACCCATACGCGTATGGTCGTTCTGTTATCCGCTGCCGCGACCTCCGTCACAACCCAGCCGGATTGTTCAAAAGCGCCTTCAATGAAGCCCGTCAGAGAAGTACCCTTCCTCGCATCGGGATTCGCCGTTTGCCAATTATTTGCCCGCCAGATGTCCGTAACGGCTTCATAAGGAACCGCCGTCGGATAAGCAAGCTCGGCAATCGCTCCTTGATAAGGACAGCCTTCCGTTGATCTGTACACCGGCTCCTCCTCGTTTCGACAAGCGGCTAGCAAGGTGAATAGAAGCAGAATCGATATTCTTTTCATCTATATCGCCCCTCACTCAGACTGCGGCAAATAAATCCGAAACGTTGTCCCTTGGCCAGGTTGGCTGGTAACTCGAATATCGCCCTGATGCAAGTCGACAACGCGTTTGACGATGGATAGGCCAATCCCGTTTCCGTGGATCGTCCGATCTCTGGATTTGTCCACCTTATAAAAGGGCTTGAAAATGCTGCCGATCTCCTCTTCGGGGATGCCCTGGCCGCTGTCGGCGATCGCAACCTCGATCCCGCCGTCGACCTTGCTCGCCTTGACTGCAATATGACCAAGCTCGCTCGTAAATTTGACGCTGTTGCTCAGCAAATTCGTCCATAGCTGATTAAGCTTATCCTCATCCGCCGCAATCGTCGTCTCTGCAAGATCAAGCTCGATGTCCAGTCTTTTGCTCGCCCACTGCGGCTCTAAAGCGATTATGACGTGGCGAATTTGTTCGTCCAAGCGATATTGCCGCACATTTAACGAGAGGTTCTCATACTCAAGGGAGGACAATTGAAGCAGATCTTCACTCAGACGGGAAAGGCGGTTGCTCTCTTCTTCAATAATATCAAGCAGGTGCAGCCGCGCAGACTCGTCCATTTTCTTATGCTTTAACGCTTGGGTAAATCCTTTGATCGACGTTAGCGGCGACTGGATTTCGTGGGAAACATCCGATACGAATTGCTTTCTGATTTGCTCCAGCGCACCCAGCTCGTGCGCCATATGATTAAAGCTCTCCGTCAGCTGGCCTATCTCGTCTCTGCGCTTCGTATTCAAACGAATGCTGAAATCGCCTTTAGACATTTTACGAGTCGCTCTCGTCAAATGTTGCAGTGGCCTCACGATATATCGGGCCGAGATCATGATGAATATGCTGCCGAAGAATAATACAATGAGCAGTTGGTTGCGAAAGAAACCCGATAACAGCAGCGCAAACTCGCTGATGTCCGATTTCATAAACAACGCGTACGGCTCCCCGTTAATCCGGAACGGAAGCCCGACCATCATATGATTAAATCCATGCTTCTTGGTATTCTTATAGACTCCGCCTAGCAGGACGAGGTTCAACTGGTCGGAGCTTACCTCAAATCGGCTGCCTGACGCCTCGGACTCATGAAGCGGCTTCCCCCCCTTGTCGAACAGTCGGGCGGAGTAGATCGGGAAAGCCGTCCATCCCTTGACCAGAGCGTCCAGATTATGAGGATAGGATTGCTCGTAGGATTGAATTATCGTTTTCCCGTTGGCGACCATGCTCTCCATCATATAGGTGCGAAGCTCGTCGCTATAGATTCGGCCGTTCACGATAAAGCTCACAACCACGCTAATGAGGACGGAGCCCAGAAAAGCGAACACCATCCTCACATAGAGAGACTTAATCACGGTATACCTCCAGTCGGTAGCCAAGCCCGCGGAGCGTCACGATCTTGAAATCCCGCTCGTATCGGGAGAAGCGCTCCCGGAGCCGCTTAACGTGGGTATCGACCGTGCGCTCGTCTCCATCGTATTCGTAGCCCCAGATTTGCTCGATCAGCGTATCCCGCGTAAACAGCTTGCCCGGCTGGCTCGCCAGCTTGAAAAGAAGCTCAAATTCCTTTAACGGAATCGACTCTCCCTGACCCGTATCCTTGTAGCGAATCTGGTAGCTTGTCTTGTCCAGCGTTACGTTGCCGAGCCGGACAAGCTGCGAGATCGATATCCGGTACCGTTTCAGCAAGGCCTTCACTCTCAGTACCAGCTCCATCGGCTCGAAGGGCTTGACCAAATAATCGTCGGTTCCCAGCTGAAATCCTTTGATTCTGTCCGTCGGTTCTCCCTTGGCCGTAATCATCAGGATCGGTTTATCTCCCGCTTCGCGCAATCTGCGGCACAGCTCCCAGCCGTCCATACGAGGCATCATCACATCCAGAACAACCAGGTCGACTGTATGGCTATTGTAATACTGCCAGGCTTCTTCCCCGTGGGTTTGCTCCACGACCTCCATGCCTTCGTCCTCCAGATACAGCCGGACAAGCTCGCGAATATGCGCTTCATCGTCTACAACCATTACGACCGTCATACCTTCAGCATCGCCCCTCTATCCGCTTTATGATTCTCGTTTGGCAGCCCGAAATCCGCGCATGACGATCACGGACAGAATAATGAGAATAAACGGCATCAGCATCGCATCGCTGCCCTGGCGCTCCAGCACGTTCGAGCAGATCGCCCCGGCAATCAACGCAACCAGCACGCTTGTGATCATTGTCCTAAGTGCAATCTTCGTATGCTTTTCCATTCCGATCTCTCCTGTCAGTTGCAAGGCCGGAGGAGCTTCGTAGCGAAGAGCCCCCGGCGCTTGCGCGAATTTGACTTGCTAGAACGATTCCGCTTCTTTTATTTTTCTCCGTTTCCAAGCCAGCTCATATATAACCGGAACTACAATCAGGGTAAGAATGGTGGAAGTAAACAGCCCTCCGATGACTGTGATCGCCAAGCCGCCCGAGATCAGGCTTGTGGAGGAACCGGATAAGGCAAGCGGTACGAGAGCCAGCATGGTGGCCAAAGCCGTCATCAGAATCGGACGAAGACGGGTTTTGGAAGCCTCCACGATAGCTTCTGTCAGCGGTATGCCGGATTTCCGATTTTTCTCCACCCGATCCAGCAGCACGACCGCGTTGGTTACCACAATGCCTACAAGCATCAGCATACCGATCATTGCGCTCATTGACAACGCCTGGCCCGTAACCAGCAATGCGCCAAGGGAGCCGACCGGAATGAAGACCAGCGAGCACAGGATGATGAGCGGAGTAAGCAGCCCCCCGAAGGTCATGCTCATCACGAGAAAAACAAGCCCGATGGCCGCCCCCATGGCAATGCCGATGCTGGCGAAGCCCTCATTAATCATTTGCAGCCCGCCGCCGAGCTTCAGCTCCACGTTATCCGGAAGCGACAGGGCGCCGATATCCGCCTCCACCTTTTTCGTCACGGCGGATACCCGGTCGGCATCCTTCACAGTTCCGCTGATTTGCGCATACATCTTGCCCTCATCGTGATTGACCTTGACCCATGCGTTCTCCTCCGCGATGCTCGCGATATCCCCCAGCTTCTGCATGCCTAAGGAAGTGGCCACCAGGACGTTCTCCAATTGCTCCTTCGACGTAATCTGTTGCCGATAAGTTAGCGAGATCGTCCGCTCTTCGTTGTCGATGCTGTAGGTTCCCGCTTCTACCGGACGCAGCAGCTCGCCAACCGTCTGCATGATCAAGTAAGGACTTACGTTCGCTGCGATGCCCTGCTCGTTCAGCGTCAGCACCCATTTGGGGGTCACATCGTTCATGTTGTTCGATATGTCCTTCAGATCGCTGCTCTGCTTCATCAAATCCTCAATTTGTTCGGCTGCTGCGGCCAAATCGTCGGGATTGTCGGAATAGACGCTCACATCGATATTGTTGCCCGTGGGCGGACCTTGCTGCTCGCCTGCCCGAACATTCAGCCGGGTATCCGTCACGACCGCATTCACGATATCGGGAAGCTCGGCGTTAATCTGCTCGACGACGCGATCCATGTCCGTGCCTTCTTCAAACTGTGCGGTTACAGTTGCCTTGTTCTTGCCCGGGGAGGATATAAACCGATTGCCCCCGGAGCCGCCGATCGTCACCTCATAACTTGCGATTCCGCTTAGGGCTTGCACGTAGCTTTCCACCCTGCCGCTGACCTGATCGGTTTGCTCAAGACTGCTTTTGACCGGCAGCGTAAGCTGGATGGACGCCGTCGGCACCGAGCCAGCCGGCAGGAAAGCTACTCCCAAGAGAGGAACGAGACCCAGCGATCCGATCAGGAGCAGCACAGCCGCGCCGATGACAAGCGCCTTGCGCTTTAATGCGCCTCGTATCATTTTCTCAAAACGGTTAGCCAGCCAGCTTTCTTCCTTGTGCGGCTTCACGTTGCGGAAAAATCGGCTGCCCAGCACGGGAATGAGCATCATGGCCACAAGCAGCGACGTCACGATAGAGATAACCACCGCAAGCGAGAAAGGCCGGAAAAACTCGCCGATGATTCCGCTGACGAAAGCCAGAGGCGCGAATACGACCACTGTCGCCAAGGTGGATGACGTCACCGCTCCGATCACTTCCCGGGTAGCCTGGAAGGCAAGCTCCTTGCCCTTCAGCTCATCGCCTTTCTGCTGGCGCCATCTGTAAATATTCTCGATGACGACGATGCTGTCGTCCACGATTCGCCCAACGGAGACCGCTATCCCTCCCAGCGTCATAATGTTGAGCGTATACCCCATCTGGTCCATCAACGCAATGGTGGCAAAAATGGATATGGGCAGCGATAAGATAGAAATGATTGTCGCTCGAATGTTTCTTAGAAACAGGAAAATGATAAGGACGCAGAATACGGTCCCGAACAAGCCTTCTCGAACAAGATCGGCGACGGAGCTTTTGATTTCTTCCCCCTGATCCATAATGACATGCACGTTCAGATCGCCTTTGTCCTCATAAGACGCCAGCAGGGCTTTGACAGCATCGGATACATCTGCCGTGTTGGCCTCTTGGCTCTTCACCACCTCGACGACATAGCTTGGTTCTCCGTTATATCGAGTGATCTCGTTATAGGAGCTCACCGTCTTGATCTCGGCAATATCCGATAGCAGAACGCCTCCATCCGCCGAACCTTCAGCTCCTGCAGCAGGCTGTTGCCGCGGCGGTTGCTGAGCCGTTCCCATCCCTTGAGCGGCCGAAGCGCCCAGCTTCAAGTCCTTAATCTGCTGCAGCGTTCCGACTTTGCCGGTCAGACGGATTGGAATGGCGGTCTCGTCCCGCGTGACCGTGCCTAGCGGAAGCGCATAATCCAGCGATTGCAGCGCGCTTTGGATGGCGCTGAGACTAATCCCCCTCTGCGCCGCCTTCTCCCTGTCCACGACAATACTCAGTTGCTCGGACTTCATGCCCTTCAAGGCGACGGAGCTCACGCCGGCCAGCTTCTGGAGATCGGGTACGACTTCTCCGGCCAGCTTATCGGCCAGCGCTTGCGCTGCTTCGTTCTTCGTAAAGACCGCCGCCTGATAGATCGGCTGCGCATTCGCCGATAGCCGCTGAACGGTTAACGTTGCGTTAGCCGGCAGCTTCAGCTTGCTTACCGTCGTTTCTACCTCGCCGGCCAGCTTGTCCATATCCGCTCCGAATGGAAATTGAATGACGATGCTGGCGGCATTCTCCGATGAAGTGCTCGTCAGCGAATCATAGCCTTTAATCGCCTTTAAGCTGTCCTCTACCGGCTTCGTTACCGCCGTCTCCATCTCCTCCGTCGAGGCGCCAGGCTGCACGGCTTGAACGAACACAGCCGGAAACTCCAAATCGGGGAAGGTTTGCTGCTTGATCTGTGTGGCGGAATACAGCCCATACCCCAATACCATTAAACATAATATCACTACTGCCGTGCCATTCTTTAAGCTTACTCGGGTTATCCAGTTCACTGATATTCTCCCTCCCTTTATCTGAGACGAATTATACAGCCCTAATTTGTACTCTGTGTGTACGGGAATGCCGAATAAGCCGCCGTAAGCACGGCAGCCTGGCATTCATCGGGAGATCCCGCTTGTGCTATAATAATTTCAGATTTTCATTCCGCAGCATGAAAGGGGAACGTTCGATTGCAAGCTTGGGAAATTGTAGGGGTTGCCGCGATAGGGCTCGTTCTTCTGCTCCTGATTAAAGTCTTCAGTCTCCAACGCCAGCTGGACGAGGTCAAGCTGGATCTGGAATGGCTGCGTAACCGGCCCGAACGCTCCGGCTTCTACCCGCCCATCGCAGCAAGCGCCTCCTCGCCGGACGCGAGCAACGCCGAAGAGCGGCATGACCCGGTCGCAAAGCTTCAGGACAGGCTGCGTATACTGGTTGCTGAGGGAAAGAAAATTCAAGCCATCAAGGAGTATAGAGAGGCAAGAGGCGTAGGCCTCAAGGAAGCGAAGGATTATGTGGACAGCTTGGACCGGAGCGGCTGATATGGGGCAGCCCGCAGCATATCTCGCTCCAGTACGCTTAAGCTTTAATCCCTCATTCGGTATTCATAGATGCGCATTTCTTCGCCGCCGATCGAGTATCCCCCGCCTATGTATCTCCAATGATTCCTTTCATAATACTCCGTTAGATCCGTACACAGGTAAAGCCGATCGTATCCCTTGAGGCCGGCTTGTTGAATGGCGTGATCCTGAAGCATCGCGCCAAGCTTGTGTCCCCTGTGCTCGGGATCTATATAAAGACAAGCGAACCAAGGGAAAAGATCTTGCCGACTATTCAGATCGCTTCTGAGCAACGCATAGGACCCGATCACTTTCTGATCTTCAAGAGCGAGATAGAATCTCGGAATATCGCTCTCCGTCGCACAGGAGTTTTCAATGCAATCTCTATAGAAATTGAGGTTCGTATCCGAGCCCCACTGCTCCCAAAAGTAATTTACAGCATCCGCTAACAGATCCGGCACTTCTCTGACATCCACGATACGGATCATAATCTGTTCGTCCTTCCATAATTCCTTGGGTTATTGCGTTCTGAGTTTCGCTCTGATGATCTTCAATAAATCCCGCTTCTCTTCCTCAGGAATCCACTCGCACAGCCGAGCAGCCGCATAGGGAAGAAGCCAGTCGTTTACGTCTTCCATTGAAACCTCCGAGCCGTCCATGTACTTCCGGAGATACGTATCCAGCAGTTGAATTCTGATTCGTGAAATCCATTGCTTTACATCCTGCGGCGTCTCCTCGGGCAGACGACCCAGCTTAAGCAATAAGTACGTCCGGGCAACATCGCCCGCAGGATTGCCCTGCGTGCCTGTCATCCAATCGATAACCCACTCGGCCTGCCGGCCGAGAAGGATATTATCAGGGTGATAATCTCCATGACAAAGCTTACTGCCCCCCGGCAAGCTCGCTAAATGCTTCAATATTGCCTCCTTCTCTGTCCTCGTAAGCAGCGGAGCTTGCTCAATGTGATCGGCTAATCTTTCCTTTTGTTCGGGCAGGTTCTTGGCAGATCGCCGATGAAGGTCTAAATGCAGGGTAGCGAATTTGCGGGCCTTGTCCTCCAGCGTTAAAGGCTGCTGATAGATTGATCGGAACATCGTGATGCCATCCAGCCTGTCGTATACAATGCCCCTGCGCTCTCCATAAGCCAGAATTTCGCTCGGCTCCGGGCACGGCACGCCCAATGCGTGCACTTCTTTACCGATCCTGTACTCGGCTTCAATCAAATCCTCGGGCAAATCCGCCTTAAAGAGCTTAAGAATTTGCCGAGGGGTATAGGCCAGAATCTCGGCAGTTCTGCCGAACGCCACAACCTCGTGCTTACGCATCTCTTTCACCTGCCTCAAGAATGTTGGAACCGCTCACCATCGCCTCCATGATACCGTCACGCCCCTTTCTTTTCAATGAAGGTACGCTTCAATACAGTCCCTTAAAGGTTCTGTATAGGCTATAGACGCCAAAGCCCAACAAAACCAGAGCGGATAACGTATTGATCCGTTTCATCAGCCGGGAGCTGATCATTCTTTGCAGTAAACCGACTGTACCGCTTAAGAATAACCACCATAGAGCCGAGCCCAGGAATACGCCCAAGACGAGCTGTACGGACGATTCCGATGCGGGACCGATATTCATTCCGGCGAAAATTCCTGCAAACGATACAATCGTGAGCGGATTGGTCAGCGTTAAGAGCAATGTCGTTCCGAATGTCCTTAAATAGCTTCCTTTTATTCCGGCATCCTTCTGCTCATCGGCGCTTGCCGCAGGGGCTCCGAATGTCCTGTAGGCCAGATAGATCAGGAATAATGCGCCCACTAGATTAATCCACGCCGATTGCTGGATTAAAAAATGCGAAATTACGGTCAGTCCAAGCGCCGCAAGCGTACCGTACATCGCATCTGCGGTTGCCGCCCCCAAGCCTGAAACAAAACCGAAGGCTCTTCCTTGACTTAGGGTTGTGCGGATGCATAGCAATCCGATGGGACCAACCGGCGCCGCAATGGAAAACCCGAGTATGATCCCTTTTATTAACGATTCCATCCTTTATCCCGCCCTCTGCTTCTGCAAGCTCGCTTCAAACCAGCTCTATACTCAAATATTTGTTCTTCAAGAGCAAATCTCTGACATTCTCAGCCGTATTTTTCTGCCTGGGAAGATTAGTCGTTCTGTTTAATAGAATCCATCGGATGAAGGCCATGGCCTCGAATTTTTCCAACTCCTCCTGCGAGTAGAGAGAGGCCGCCAAGAACACAGACCGGTATATTGAACAATATCTTTCGTTTAGGTATATCCCGATAAGAATTATAGACCATGCCGCATCATATCTCGGATCGCCGAGCTGACCGTTTGTCCAATCGATAATCGAATACTCGCCGCCAGCTTCGAGAAGATTGCCCAGATTGTAATCCCCATGGATAAGGCAGCTTTGTTCCATATTCGTGCTTCTGACGAGCGGGAGCAGCCGTTCTTCCAGGTCTGGGTGCTCCTCTATTCCGGGAAAGAAATAATCGACAAAATCATACCTCGGAAGCTCGATAGGCCAAGATTCCTTCGGTAGTAGGTGTATTCCGGCTAATAGCCCCGCAATCTCGATTAATTTCTTCTTGTTCACCTTCCCGATCGCAACGCCGCTGTAGGCGGTTAACAGAACCGGGTTGTCCTTCCCGTCAAAGCCCCAGCCGAGCGGTCTGGACACGGCGATTCCTCGGTGATGCAGAGCTTTTAATAAATGGTATTGAAAGCCGACATCCGGCTTGGAGGCCCGATTCCACACCTTCAATACGTAGGCGGATTCCGCAGTTCCGACCTTGAAGACCTCGGCTTCAAGTCCGGCTTCCATGGGAGCCCCATGCAAGAAGCGATTCTGTTCGATTGCCGTAGCCAGCTCATCCGAAATCTCCTTCCAGAGGATGCTGCTCATAAGTTCTTGATACATAATTCCGATCTCCTATCGAAGGTCGTTCTCTTTATCGGAAAATGCATATTTATAGCTTTTAGTTCATCAATAAGTTCTACCATATAGGATTGATCTGAAGAAAACTCAAATTCTAGGGTGGCTCCATTACCTACTGGATACATGAGTTTAACCTGCCATTCAAGCTTACCTAGCTTATCCATCCGAACTTTTATGTCAACATTGCTTTCCAATCCGACCATTGAAGATGAACCTGTCATTCGATCATACATCTCTATTAAATCGTAATAGAAGGAGGTAAGTTCCTCCGTTCGAAGGCTTGCTGAAAATTGTGCAACGAACCCTGGAATTTTTGCGTTAACATCGCAAGTCAACCAGTTCGCATCCCAGTACTCATCCGAATGAGGGTACGAGTAGCCAATTACTTGTATGCTGATTAATTCGCCTTCGAGGCCCTTAATTCTAACGTACATCTTGTCACCTGCCTTCAAAACACCTCATTACCCATATAGACTGCCTGTTTTCCCAGACTCTCCCACTCATTCTATCAAAAATAATGACCAAATGACACATTCCGGCTGCAGTCGGCAGATAGGAACATTCCCCGTCTTCCCTTTCCCATTCCGATCCTATACAGTAGAGAAGTACCTACTACCCCGAGCATTCCGGCTTCCCGAAAAATAAAGGCTCTTCCAGGAGGACTTCTACAGCGATGCCTCACCCTACACCTGAGTTGCAATCTGTCCATCCGCAGCAAAAGACCGAGCCGTCCTTCCGATCCCGCCATCTGATTTTCGCGGCTACGACTATACTCTATTGGACGACTTTATACATTTATGTGCCGATTCTTAGTCCTTATTTGCAGGATCGAGGACTATCGATGAGCTGGATCGGCTTCATTCTTGGCAGCTACGGGTTAACGCAGATCATCACCCGACTGCCGCTTGGCATGTACTCTGATCTGATGGCTAAGCGCAGGCCGTTCCTCATCGCGGGAATGCTGGCCGGACTGATCAGCTGCATCTTCTTCCTGCTGCCCGGAACGTGGGGCGGACCGCTCGCCGGACGACTGATGGCCGGTATCTGCGCCGCAGCGTGGGTTCCGTTCTCGGTGCTGTATGCCTCTTATTATCCGGCCAATCAGACCCATCAAGCGATGGGAACGCTCAGCTTTCTGACCGTTACCGGTCAACTGATCGGCATGAGCGCGAGCGGCTGGCTGGCTTCTGTCGGCGGCTGGCATTACGCCTTCCTCTGCGGCATCTTCGTTGCTGCGGTGGGCACCGTCGTCGCCATGTTCGTGTATGAGCCGGGACAGCCTGCGGCGAGCCTTCGATCGCCGCAGGAGCCCAGCGGGCGCCGAACCCTTGACCGTGCAATGGTCGCTCGCGTTCTTCGCTCTCCCGTTCTCTGGACGGTATCGGTCTTGTCCGTTCTGGCGCACGGCATTTTGTTCATTACGATGTTCGGCTTCACACCGCTTCAGGCTGTGGAGCTGGGAGCTAGCGAAGCGCAATTGACAGGCATCGTCGTCGCCTTTATGGTTCCGCACGCGCTCGTCTCTCTGTGGACGGGACGTTATCTTGCTCCCCGCTTCGGAACTCGCCGTGTCGTCATCATCGGATTCGTGCTGGCCGCCCTATTCACCGCGGTCATCCCGTACAGCGCGAGCCTCGGCTGGCTGGCCGCAACCCAGGCTCTGAACGGGATAGCGCAAGCGCTCTATTTCCCGCTGCTGCTCAGCCTTGCGATTCGCCGATTCATTCCGGCAGAGCGGGCAACCGCGATGGGTCTCTACCAATCCGTATACTCGCTGGGCATGTTTCTCGGTCCTTATATCGCCGGAGGTTTAAACGCCTTCGGGGGGCTTAAGGCCGGTTTTCTTTTCGGCTCTTCTCTCGGTCTATTTGCCTTCGTCATTGTCCTATGCAATAAACGGCTTGAATCCTGAACAGCAAAACAGACCGTCAGCGCTGACGGTCTGTTTTGCTTTCGGCGATCCTTGCGGCTACCGCCATCCTTTAAATTCCGGCTTGCCCACATTCATCTTGAAGGTTCCGTCCTCATAGAGAAGCGGACTTTTCTCTGTAAACCGTCTGGAATATTGCTCGACATGGCTGACCTTCATCTCGAAAGCGTGCGTAAAGTCGATATGCGCAATCGCAACCCAGTAGGCATAATTGTTCTTCTCGTATAACGAGGATACGACTTGCTGCCCCTGATGGTTATCTACGACGGCGCGGGCTTTCATGGAATAGAAGCTTCCGACCCCGTTACTAATCGCACTGTAGGCCGCGAACAACACATATTTCAGTTCCTCCGTGCGATGAATCGTAATCGTTTCCTTTCCTTTTCCTTTGGAATCCCCGTCCAATTCGATGAACGGCGACTTCTGGTACGAGCCCAGATTCCGATAATAGATTTTGCCTATTTTGTTATTCTTGGTTACATAGAAGCAATAGAGATCCAAGTCCTTCGCCGATTCCCATTCGAGCATCGCAGTCACTTTATTGGCCTTCTTAATATTTACGCTTCCGTTCTTTTCCAGGCTTACCTTGCCGAGCTGAACCGTTGGAGGCTGCTTGGTCGAAGCTATCTCGACGGGCTTCGCAGGCTCCGCAACCGATGCTGCAGCCGTTTCTTTGTACGCATCGGCGACTGCGGCCGATTCGTCCTCGACCTCAAGTCCGAAGTTGGTGACTAATTTAGGCAATCCGCCGTTAAATCCGCTTCCGACCGCATTGAATTTCCATTCGCCTTTATGCAAATACAGCTCTCCGACCACGATCGCCGTCTCCAATCGGAGGTCTTCTCCGAAAGGATAACGTGCCAGTTCCTCGCCGCTATCGGCATCCGTAATCGTGCATACCGCATCGGTTACCAGACCGAAAGCCTTCCCGATCAGCTCTCCATCATGGATGGTCAGCGTAATCGCGATTTTCTCGATATCGCCAGGAACCGCATTCACGATCACTCGGACGGCCTCCCGGCCGCTGCCCGGCTGTTGGGAATGAACAACCGCCTTATTGCGGCTTTCCTGTTGTCCATAGAAGATAAAATCTTCATCTCTGGCGCAGCTTCCTTCGGCCCCGAGAAGAAAAGCCGAAGCATTGATATCGATGTCCGAATCTGACGATTGCCAGCTTAGGCCTATATGTATTGTTTTTATATTCTTTCCTCTAGTCAGATCCACCTTCTGCCCTTTAGCTATCCTCATTCGATTCTCTCTCTCCCATCCGGTTAATCATAGCTTGACTTCCAGATTATATCACATCGGACTGGAAAGATCTGATGCACAAGCAAAAACCGCCACGCTCGCAAGCTCGCGAGCCATGGCGGCGAATATCTTCTTTGCGCAAACGGCAGATACCAAGCAGCCCGCGCGTCTCCTCAGCGATGAGCAAAGCTCCATAACGCAATTACCAGCAGCAAGCCGCCCCCGGCCATGGCGTAATCTCGCTTCCTCCACCTCGAACGGACCGGCAGAACGACGCTGTCGCGCCCTCCGACTCCGCGGCTTTCCAGCGCAAGCGCGACTTCATCGCCAAGTCGAAACAACGCCAATAGAAAGGGAATCGCGACATCCCGCAGTCTCCTGCTCAAGGCCGCCGGATTTCGTGAGACGGATTTGCCCCGCGCCAGGAAAATCTTCACGAAACGCTCCCATAATTCCAGAAGCACCGGTACGAATCTCATAATTAGGGTCACAGTCAGAATCGCCCTTTGCGCCCAACCGGGTACCCGCCCTCGGATGGTCGCCACCTGTTCCAGCGCTTTTCTCAAGGATAACGGCGACATCACGAGCGGAATGGCCAACCCCAGCAGCAAGATCTGCATCGTACGGGCAAACGGCATGATCGTATCCAGAAACGCTTCTCCGCGAGCCGCCCAGCCGGAGCCGGCCCCTGCCGCGAAGAGAACCGTCGCAATGACGGAGAAGATCGCATAGTTGACGATCACTCCTCTCCAGCGAAGCAGCGAGACGTTGCCCGCAATCAACAACGCCGCGACAACCGTTGCTCCGAGAAGAAGTCCCATCCAATCCTTGAGTACGAACAGCCCGAAGGAGACAAGGGCGTAAGCCAACCATATCGACCGGGGATCGAAGCCCCCCAAGCGATGGCCCTTTGTCTCTTCCTCCCGCTTCTTCGCCAGGTTTGAACGGAACTGCTTCGCCGCAGGTCTACCTGTACGGTCTTCATTCGTGCTCAGAGGCTCTCCCGTCCAGGATGCGGCCGCATCTCGCGGCTTCCATAACCCCTCCATCGGAACGCCGTTTCGCCAAAGCCGATGAACCGTGCGGATCCAGAGCGGTACGCGCAGTCCGATGTCCTCCAGCCATTCAGGGCAACGAACCAAATGCTCTCTGCTGCATCGTCTCAACGTCCCTGACGCATCCAGCAGAAGCGCTTCGTCTGCCAGCGGCAGCGCCCAATCCGAGTCATGCGAGATGAGGATAATCCCTCGTCCCTCCTCCCGAAGCTTCGTCAACTGCCGGGACAGCGTCCGGTGACCGGCTCCGTCTAAGCCGGCCGTCGGTTCATCCAGCAGATACCAAGAGGCCGGAGCCGCGAAAGTCGCGGCCAGCGCCGTCCTCCGCCGCTCTCCGCCGCTCATCGGATAAGGATCGCGCATAAGCCATTCGGCGCTCTCCCATCCCGCCGATTCTAGCGCCGCCTTCCTGCGCTCCTCCTTCTGCTTGGCATTCAGACGATAGGGCCGCAGAGAGTAATCGAGCTCTTCCCCTACGCTTCTTGCGAACAGCGCGTCCTCCGGAGCTTGACTGGCGTAGCTATAATGCAGAAGAGCACGCTCGTTAAGGCGAACGCGGCTTCTTCTCCACCGCTTCGGTCGCCAGAGCGCATCCGGGCCGAACGACACTTGCAGCCCTTCGGGAGGTCGCAAGCCTGCTATCTTTTCCAGCAACGTGGATTTCCCCGCTCCGTTGACTCCCATCAGCACAACAATTTTTCCCGGTTGAAGCACAAGCCCCCCTGTGCGGAAGGCCTGCTCCCCTTCCTCTCCGTGCCGCCACTTGATACCGTCCAGCCGCAGCGGAACCCCCGCATCCGAATTAGCGTTCTCCTCTGGCCGTTTCATCATTTCCTATGTTCCCCCATACCCTCTGCCACTCCCGCTCCGTCATCGGCAGCGGGTCGTTCAGCTTTCCAAGACGTCTTAGTTCCAGCGCAAGCTCCATCAAATAGGGCAATCTCAGACCTGCTCTGAGGCAAGGAGATACGGCTTCTGGAGGAGCGTCCCTTCCTGCCGAGCCCGGTTCTCCGTACAGAAAAGCACGGGCTCCGCCGTCATAGGCGATACGGCCCGAATCGATCGCAACGACACGATCTTCCGCCTCCAGCTCGTCCAGCCGCTGCGTGACCCACAGGACTGCCGTCCCCTCTCTATGGATTTCACGGACAACCTGAATCACCAAGTCCCGGTTCTCTTCATCGAGCATCGAAGTCGCCTCGTCCATAACCAACAGCTTCATTCCGCATGCCGTTGCCGCTGCAATCGCCGCAAGCTGCTGCTGTCCGCCGGACAGCCTATGCCACGGTTGATCGGCAGACAGGCTAAGTCCTACCCGCTCCAGCGCCCGTTCCGTCAGCTCTTCTCGCCGCTCCGCATCAATCCCGCGCCATTCGAGCGCGAATGCGACCTCCTCGCGAGGCGTCTCGCCGAAGAGCTGGGCTCTCGGCTGCTGCAGCACAATGGAGCTTATCTCCTCCCCGGCGAATCCCCGCTGAACGAAACCGCTCATTCGTTCCACTGAAAAGCCCGCCAGCAGACGGGCAAGCGTCGATTTCCCGCTCCCGTTTATCCCCACGACGGCAAGCCATTCTCCTTTGGCCAGAGCCAGAGAAGCCCCGCGAAGCCGGGCAGCGGAATCCTCGTTCCCCTCATTTCCTCCGTATACGGATACCTCTTCCAGAAGCAAGGGCTCATCTGACGTCAGCGGAAACATTTTGCATTCTCCCTCTTTTCAACCGGACTTTCTCGTGCTACAATCTCAATTGTTAACCAACACAATACATACAGGTTAACATTTAGGAGGCTTCTTGACAATGTCCAATTCCGTCACACCCGCATCATCCGGGCAAGCATCTCGTGCAACGAACCAATGGATTAGAGGCGTTGTCTTCACCGCCCTGTTCGGAGCGCTGTTCATCGCCGGAAGCTTTGTGAAAATCAATCTGGGCTTCACCCCCGTGCCCATCTCGCTGCAAGGCTTTACCATCATGCTGGCCGGCGGATTGCTCGGCGCCGTCTACGGCTTCTGGAGCATCTTTATTGTCGTTGCCTTGACTGCCCTTGGGCTTCCGCTCATGAACGGCTCTGGAGGCATCGCCCAGATCACCGGTCCGACGGCCGGCTTTATCTGGATGTTTCCGGTCTCCGCTTTCCTTGTCGGCTGGATCACCGATCGAATCTATGCGGGATCGCGAACAATCAGCCGAATTCGCCAGGTATGGCTGCTGATTGCCATCTTTGCCTTCGGCTCACTCTTGCTTTACGCATCCGGCGTCCCGTGGCTTGCACACGTAGTCGACAGCGAGAAATACGATACCTTCAGCGGAGCGCTTCGCGCCGGCATGTATCCCTATCTTCCGGGGGATGCCCTTAAGGCCGTCGCAGCCACATTGGTCATTATCGCGCTCAAGCCCGTTCTGCCGATCATTCGTCCTCGCGGAAAATAGCCGAAAGATCCAAATACAAGGACTCCCTATCAATGGGGAGTCCTTTTGCATGCCGGCATGACGAGTGTACAAACCGTTCCCTCTCCCCTCGCATACAGTAGAAAGGTTCGATAGTTCCCTTGTCTTAAAGGAGTGTGTCCGATTTCTATGGCAAGCGGTCGACTGGATTTGTTTATCGCCAAGCTGCCCGTTAATCACATCGTGCTTACCCTGAATTGCTGGGACTCGCCGTCCGGGCTGCTGGCCATTCCCCGCAATACGAAAATCATAATGAGAAAAGGCAGCATTAAGCAGGCCGTCCAGCTCGAAGTGCTGGAGGGCCGTGAATGCTTCGCCGATTTCATGGAGATGAATTACGCCCTGGCCCGCCAGTTTCAACTCACGGCGCTGCGCAGATATTCGCTTGCTTATCACGCTGAAGATCGAACGCTGGCCATTAGTCCATCCCCGTTAAGCGAGAGCCTTGCGCTCATCTCTCCCGGAGCGAACGGTTCGGATACGCTGTCCGTCGGCTTTGAGCTGTTATCAAGGCTCGGCATCCCCGAAAGACAGGGCGCTATTATTAAAGTTCGGAGCGGTAAAAATCTCGCCAGGCTCCGACTTCACGTGCCCGCCAATCTATCGGATAATCGACTGCGTCTATCCTCTCCTTTGCTGCAGAGGTGGAAGCTCGGAGCCAACCAAAGCCATCTCCTGCAATTCGATCAACGCACCTTTACGCTAAGCGTGACACCCGCGGTTCCCGGCCGTTAACACAACCGCCACGCCAATATTGAAGCAGCAAGGACCACGCTACTAACGCGTGGTCCTTGTTTAAGCTTCCCTATCGATTATTCCGGCATGAAGTCCCGCTCGCCGCCAGAAACAAGCTTAGTCGCACTGTTCAGGAGCTTCGGCAGGCGTGGCCGCTTCAACGTCCACCTTATCGGCCACCGTGTCCCGAATAATCGAAATAATCGATTGCAGCATGTAGTTGACGTCCACTTGGCTTTGCTGAAACTGCTGCACGACGGGAATATTGTCCAGCTCATCCTGGATGGCATCGATTTCCGCTTCGATTTTCTCCACCATTGCCGGATTTTTGAACGTATTCTGAAAGGCCACAAGCTCTTTTTGCTTCTTCTTGATCGTAGTGATCAGTCCCTGAACCCGCTCATGGGCCTGAATCTGTTTCTCGGACTGCTGGTATAGCGCGACTTCCTCGGTCGTTGTAATGAGATTAGCCAGTTCCTTCGCTCTGGCCAGTATATCCTCGCGAACGATCAGCTCGCGATTATCGAACGACGGCATCGAGGAGCATCCGCCCCCGTGGTGGTGATGGTCGTGATCATGATCATGGTCGTGTACGTGTGAAGACATTCTCTGTTTCCTCCCGATTCAAATATCCGCCTGTCGGCGTTTAACCCGCATAGCTCGGCCGCGCCAGTTCTCCGACTACCTCCGCCTTCACGTACCACGATTGCGCGTCCGTTACCCGCACCTGCACGAATTGTCCGATCCATTCCTTCTTCCCCTCGAAGTGGATCAGCTTGTTCGAGCGGCTTCGGCCGGACAGCACATTCGCATTATTCTTGCTTTCGCCTTCCACAAGCACTTCAATCACTTGTCCGATTAGCTGCTTGTGATGCGCGTACGACAGCTCGCGGATCGTTTGGTTTAACCGGCTCAGTCGGCTCTTCTTCACCTCTTCGGGAATGTCGTCCGTCATATCGAACGCCGGCGTCCCCGCGCGCGGGGAATAAATATACGTATAGGCGGAGGTGATGCCGGATTCGCGCACGAGCGATATCGTTTCCTCGAATTGCTCTTCCGTTTCTCCCGGAAATCCAACGATAATGTCGGTCGTCAACACGGCATTCGGAATTTCATTGCGAATTCGGGCAGCGAGCTCCATAAACCGTTCTCGCGTATACTTGCGGCTCATTCGCTTCAGAATCTCTGTGCTGCCGGATTGCATCGGCAGATGAATATGCTCGACCAGGTTTCCGCCTTTCGCCAGCACCTCGATCAGATGGTCGTCGAAGTCGCGGGGATGGGAAGTCGTGAACCGGACGCGAGGAATATCAATCTTGCGAATGTCGTCCATAAGATCGCCGAAGCGGTAGCTGCGATCGGTAAAATCTTTGCCGTAAGCGTTGACATTCTGACCCAGCAGCGTAATTTCCTTGAACCCCTGGCGAGCCAGATCCCGCACCTCCGCAATGACATCCTCCGGCAGCCGGCTCCGTTCCTTGCCTCGGGTATACGGCACGATGCAATACGTACAGAACTTATCGCAGCCGTACATAATGTTCACCCATGCGCGCAGCCCTTCGGTACGCTTCTTCGGCAAATTCTCGATGATGTCGCCTTCCTTGGACCAGACATCGATCACCATCTCCTTGCCGAAATACGCTTCCTGAAGCAAATACGGCAGCCGGTGAATATTGTGCGTTCCGAAGATCAGATCGACGTGAGCGTGCTTCTGCATTAATCGGTTGACGACAGCCGCTTCCTGCGACATGCATCCGCAGACCCCCAGAACCAGCTCCGGACGCTGCTGCTTCAGCACCTTCAGGTGGCCCAGCTCTCCGAATACCTTATCCTCTGCATTCTCCCTCACTGCGCAGGTATTGAGCAGAATAATATCGGCATCCATCCGATCCTCCGTCGCGACGTAGCCCATCTCCTCAAACAGCCCGCGCATGACCTCGGTGTCATGCTCATTCATCTGGCAGCCGTAGGTGTAGATGAGATACTTTTTCCCGACGCCCATGTTCCTCAGCTCGTTCGGAACGGCATTCTCGTAGTGGACTTGAATTTCTTCTTTGCCACGCTGCTTCTCCTGCCGATAATCGGGCTGGGAGACGATATGAATATCTCGTCCGTTAAGACGAATCGTTTTGCCGTTCTGGTCCTCGGAGATGACTTTGGCCCCGGAGAAATCGAAGTATTTGCTGAAATCCTTAGTCTCTTTGGCCATTCCTTGATCCTCCCCTATCACGCGGAGAAGCTCTATCGTTTTCCGCTTCATGTCCATCCTTCGTATTATATCATGAACATGCTTGCGGTTGCACTTCCCCTCAGGAAAATAACGACAACGGACAGAGCTTTTGATTAATGCTGTTCCCCTGTGAGAGGGCATTTCCGCATTCGATGGCAGCGCCTTATGTAAAAACCGCCCCCGCTGCTGCGGGAGCGGAAACGGTTGTCTTATGCCGTGATCGTACTAATCGATGATCTCTCCGAAGTCGCCCGTGCCGATGCCTGCGGCATTGCCTTCGTCGGTATCAATATGCATATCCAGGGCAAATTGGTCGGATACCCGGGCGAGCACCTGCTCGAATACAACGCCTCGTTCTCCGCCTACGCGCACCTTCAGCATTTGCTTGTCCTTGATGTTCCAACGCTCGGCATCCGCAGTATGGAAGTGAATGTGGCGGGCAGCGACGATGACGCCCTTATTCACGGTGACTTCGCCTGCAGGACCCACGATCCTTATGCCTGGCGTATCCTCAATGCTGCCCGATTCGCGTACGGGCGGCTTGAGTCCCAACGCAAATGCGTCCGTGCGGGACACCTCTAGCTGAGTCGCCGGACGAGCAGGGCCCAGAATGCGTACTTTAGAAAAGGAGCCTTTCGGTCCGAACACGGCAACCGTTTCGTTCGCGGCGAATTGTCCCGGCTGGGACAACGGCTTGAACTCCGTCAGCTCTGCTCCCGCTCCGAACAGAATCTCCACGTGCTCTTGCGTCAGATGAATATGGCGAGCGGATACGCCGATCGGAACTTTTTTGACCTCTGCTTCACTCATAAAGTCAACCTGCCTTCCTATAAATGCCTAATGCTAGTATAACGCAAGAGGCGCACGGGACAAAGCCCGCGCGCCTCTCATCCCTTGGCAAAAAGGGGGTTATTTGAATTCCGTCAACAGTTTGTCAAACTCTTCGCGGGACAATTTGATGTCCTGCTTCGCCAGCGCCTCAGACCTGAAACCGACGGCCAGATCCTCATAGGATTGACGCTGCTTGTTCTGATAGATCAGCCCTGTCAGCATGCCGTTCGTCTCCATGATCTTCGTCATCGCCGCGACTCGGTTCGAAGGATCGTAATCCGGGAATTGCTCCAGATTGACGACATTCTCCTTAAACCAGTCGTAGGTGTTCACCTTGTTGAAGGTGACGCAGGGGCTGAACACGTTAATTAGCGAGAAGCCCTTGTGGCTTAAGCCCTGCTCGATCATCGACGTCAGCTGCTTAAGATCGCTGGAGAACGATTGGGCGACGAAGGTGGCCCCGGCCGACAACGCGATTTCGAGAGGAGACAGCGTTGTTTCGATCGAGCCCTCCGGCGTCGATTTCGTCTTGAAGCCTTCCGCGCTCCGCGGCGACGTCTGGCCCTTCGTCAGTCCGTAAATCTGGTTGTCCATGACGATGTAGGTAATATCCAAATTCCGGCGAATGGCATGAACCGTATGCCCCATACCGATTGCGAAGCCGTCTCCGTCACCGCCGGAGGCAATGACCGTAAGCTCGCGGTTCGCCAGCTTCACGCCCTGCGCGATCGGGAGAGAGCGTCCGTGAATGCCGTGCAGTCCGTAAGCGTTAATATATCCGGATATCCGCCCCGAGCATCCGATTCCCGAGATGACCGCAAGCTGCTCCGGCTCCAGGCCAACGTTGGCTGCCGCGCGCTGAATGGCCGCTTGAACGGAGAAATCGCCGCAGCCGGGACACCAGTTGGGTTTGACATTATTGCGAAACTCTTTGAAAGTAGCCACTCTTAGTTCAGCTCCTTGCAGGCTTTGTGAATTTCCGAAGGCAGGAACGGCGTTCCGTCATATTTCAGGAGACTGCGAATTTTATCGTGATATCCGACGTTCATCTTGATCAGGTTGGCCAGTTGGCCAGTCGCGTTGTTCTCCAGAACGACCACCTGCTTCGCGGATTCGAGATGCGGCTGCAGCAGCTCGGACGGGAACGGGTGCATCTGGCGAACCATAATCTGATTCGTGGTCAGACCTTCCTCCGTCATGCGCGCGCGCGCTTCTTCGATCGTGCCGCCTGTCGAGCCCATAGCTATGATCAACAGATCCGGCGTCTCGTGGGGCACATCCGCTTTGACCGCGTTCGTAACGCGCAGCTTGCTGATCTTGCCTAACCGTTTGTCCATCATTTTCTCGCGGTTAAGCGCATTTTCCGAAGGGCGGCCCTCCTGATCGTGCTCTACCCCCGTCACATGGTGGATGCCATGCTTCATCCCCGGGATGACACGCGGAGATACGCCGTCCTCCGTGAATTCGTAGCGCTTGAACAAGCGGTTGTCTTCGTTCGGCGGCAGCTCTTCCGTAAGCAGCTTCCCGCGATTAATGACGATTTTATCGTAATCCAGCGCCTCGGCCGTCTGTTTGCCGAGCGACAGCTGGAGATCCGTTGCGATAATGACCGGAATTTGATATTCCTCGGATAGATTAAAGCCTTCAATCATGTCATAGAAGCATTCCTCAATCGTGCTGGGAGCCACGACAAGCTTTGGAATTTCGCCATGCGTGCCGTAGATAAGCGCATTAATATCGGACTGCTCCTGCTTGGTCGGCAAGCCCGTGGACGGTCCCCCGCGCTGCGTATCCACGATAACGAGCGGCGTTTCCGTCATGCCCGACAAGCCGATGGCTTCCATCATCAGAGATAGACCCGGGCCCGCAGAGGCGGTCATCGTTCTCACCCCGGCATAGTTCGCCCCGATCGCCATCGTAACGGCGGCAATCTCATCCTCGGTTTGCACGACCGTACCGCCGAACTTGGGCAGCTTTTTGATCAAATATTCCATAATTTCCGAGGCCGGCGTAATCGGATAAGCCGACATCAAGCGACAGCCCGCTGCAAGAGTGCCCAGCGCCAGCGCTTCGTTGCCGATCATGAACAGCTTCTGCTTGCCGTCCGCATCCTCCAGCTTGAACTCGTCGAGCGGACCGCCCGCTTGCTCCAGAATGAACTCCGCTCCCCGGCGAACCGCCTCGACGTTCTTCTCGACGATAGCCGGACCTTTGCGTCCGAACTCTTCTTCCACCGCTTTATTGAATACTTCCATCGGCAGGCCGAGAAGCCCCCAGGAAGCTCCGGAAGCGACCATATTTTTCATGAGGGAGGTGCCTAACTCTTCTGCGATGGCCGTTATCGGAACTGCGAATAATCGCGCTTGCACGCCTTCAGGGATCGTTGGCGAGAACTTCGCGTCGGCTACCACGACTCCGCCCGGACGAAGTTCGCCTGCGTTCAGATCGATGCTTTCCTGGTCAAATGCAACAAGAATGTCCAGGTCATCGGAAATCGCTCGAATCGGCTTCGTGCTGATGCGGATTTTGTTGTTCGTGTGTCCGCCTTTAATCCGCGAGGAAAAATGACGGTACCCGTACAGGTAGTAGCCAAGGCGGTTCAATGCGGTGGAGAAAATCCGGTCCGTACTTTCCACGCCTTCCCCTTGCTGGCCGCCAATTTTCCATGACAGTTGACTGATCACAGTGCCCATCTCCTCTTAATCTCCGGTTCGTCCATTTTCGACAGAATTACCCTATAATATTTTTTATTGCCCGTATAAATCTTATGTTTTACCAACGTAAAATGCAAGACATATTCGCATATGCGACGCATAACAGTTTGCGATGAAACCGTTGCCATTAAGAGAATGATTTTCCTCGAACCATTCATTTTTACAGATTTTCAATCAAAAATCGAACCGCATTTTCTCCCGCCATATCCCTGACGAGCCCTTCGGGATAACGCTTCAGCAGCTCATTGATTAAGTCGGGATAACGGCCCGGGTGCTCCAATCCTTGCACGTGTCGGGATATCCCGTCGAAGTCGGAGCCGAAGGCAAGGTGCCTCTCTCCTCCCAGGCTGCACACATGCTCTACATGACGGAGCACGTCCTCGATTCGGACCGGCTCCGGCCAAGCTGCGAACCAGGGCACGAAGGTTAGGCCGACAATTCCTTTCGCCGCGATAATCGTTCGAATCTGCTCGTCCGTCAGGTTCCGTGGGTTGTCTAGCAGCGAACGGGCATTGGAATGCGAGGCAAAAAAGGGTCTCTTGGCCCGTTCCGCAAGCTCCCAGAAGCCCCGATCCGAGAGATGGGACACATCTATAAGGATACCCAAATTTTCACACTCTTCAATCAATTGTGTCCCCGCTTCCGTAAATCCGGCTCCCCTTGGTTCCATCGCTCCGTCGCACGCCCAATTGGCATAGTTCCACGTCGGTCCGAGAAGGCGCAAGCCTAAGCGATGCAGCAGGCGCAACGCCCAGAGGCGTCCCTGAAGCCCTTCCGCGCTTTCCAGCGCCAGCAGCGCTCCGGTTTTCCCGCCTTCCCATGCCTTTTTCAGCTCGGCGCCATTGCGAATCGGGACAAACCCCTTTACGGCGAGAATCTCGCTCCAGAACAGCTCCGCCGCTTGGAATAGACTTTCCGGAGTCGGCGACACCGTATCCGGAAGAAAGATCGGGAACACCTGCAGGCCGATATCGGCTTGCTTTATTCGCGTTGGAGTCGCATCGAATCCGGGGCTCCCGTCGGAATTCATCCAGCGCTCGCCGCTGCGCTCCAGCAGCTGGCACAGCACATCCGCATGCAAATCCGCGATCCTCATTGTCATTTCCTCCTCGATTTCTTTATCGGTTTAACCTCTGCATTCTTGCTTCCCTGCGCCTTCCAGGGCACAAAAAAACCTGTCGTATCGATCTTGTCGGGCTCCGGCTAATTTGCGCCTTCGCGTACAGGATCGAGAAAACAGGTCAACATCTTTCCTTCCAGCGGTTTTACCTAGGCTCGACAATGAGTTTGATTGCCGTCCGATCTTCTCCGTCGATCACAATATCCGTAAACGCCGGGATGCAGATCAGGTCTACCCCGCTCGGAGCTACGAACCCGCGGGCGATTGCGACCGCTTTGACCGCTTGATTAAGCGCCCCTGCGCCGATCGCTTGCAATTCGGCGGCGCCGCGCTCGCGAAGCACGCCTGCCAGTGCGCCTGCTACGGAATTTGGATTGGACTTTGCGGAAACCTTTAATACCTCCATGACCAGTACCTCCTCTTATGACAACCGGACTGTATGCTCCGATTGCATCGGGAATTCATCGGAAATCAAAGGATGGGCCCACTAAGGCATACTTATTCGGTAACCCGCCCGATAATTCCTGCTTTCTCCCAAGGTACGGTCATGAAGCTGATCTGCCGTTCCGAATGCCGCTACACGGCGATCCAGGAGTCCTCGTCAACGCTAATATTTTGCACCTTTACCGCTTTCCCCGTCGCTTCGTCAATGTCCACGAAGACGCCGTTCAACGTCCATTTCCCCTCCGCCACGGTAAAGCGGCCAGGCATGCCGGTAATGAAGCGTCTTAGCACCGTTTCCTTCTCCATCCCCAGCACGCCGTCTCGCGGTCCCGTCATGCCGGCGTCCGTCAAGTACGCCGTTCCTCCCGGCAATACTCGGGCATCGTTGGTCTGTACATGGGTATGCGTCCCGACGACGAGCGAGGCGTAGCCGTCCAGATGCCAGCCCATCGCGATTTTCTCGCTTGTCGCTTCCGCATGGAAATCGACCAGAATGCACTTGGTTTGCTTGCGCAGCTCCTCGATCTCCTCCTCCGCCGTTCGAAACGGGCATTCCGCCGGAGGCAGGAACGTACGACCGATCAGGTTCACAACGCCCAGCGTCTTGCCGTTGCCCTTCACGATCATGCTCCCTCGCCCGGGCGTCCCTGGCGGGAGATTGGAAGGTCTTATCATACGCGGCTCATCGTCGATAAATTCGAAAATTTCCCGGTTGTCCCACGTGTGGTTGCCCATCGTTATGCCGTGAACGCCCCATTCGAACAGCTCGCGCGTAATCGCCGCATTAATGCCGCGTCCGCCTGCGGCGTTCTCTCCGTTCGCAATGATAAGATGGGGCTGATACTTATCCTTGATCCAGGGCAGCAGCCGCTTAACCGTATCCCTGCCCAGATTGCCGACGATATCGCCGATAAAGACAACTTTCATTGCTCTTCACGCTCGCTTTCCTTTATAAAACAGAAGAAGCGGCTGCATAATGTCGCAGCCACTTCTCAGCCTTCCCTGCAATCCGTCGATTATTTGGCGTATTCGACCGCGCGGGTTTCACGAATGACCGTAACCTTGATGTGGCCTGGATAGTCCAGCTCACCCTCGATTTTCTTCGTAATATCCCGAGCGAGGCGGAACGCCTCCGTATCGTCGATCTTCTCCGGTTGAACCATGACGCGAACCTCGCGTCCGGCTTGAATCGCGTAAGACTTCTCGACGCCTTCGAAGGACTCGGAGATGGCTTCCAGCTTCTCCAGCCGGCGAATATAGGTCTCCAGAGTTTCGCGGCGAGCGCCCGGACGGGCTGCGCTTAGCGCATCCGCCGCGCCTACGAGCATTGCGATAACCGATGTCGCCTCCACGTCGCCGTGGTGGGACGCAATACTGTTGATAACAACGGGATGTTCCTTGTATTTCTTGCCCAATTCCACGCCGATCTCAACATGTGAGCCTTCCACTTCGTGGTCGAGCGCTTTGCCGATGTCATGAAGCAAGCCCGCTCGTTTGGCAAGCGTGATGTCCTCTCCCAGCTCTCCGGCCATCAAGCCGGTCAAGTAGGCGACTTCCATCGAATGCTTCAATACGTTCTGTCCATAGCTCGTCCGGAATTTCAGACGGCCAAGAATTTTGATCAAATCCGGATGCAGGCCGTGCACGCCGACCTCGAAGGTCGCTTGCTCGCCGTATTCGCGAATTCTTTCGTCGACTTCCTTGCGGGACTTCTCGACCATTTCCTCGATACGAGCCGGGTGAATGCGCCCGTCCGCTACGAGCTTCTCCAGAGAAGTACGGGCAATCTCCCGACGAATCGGATCGAAGCCCGACAGAATGACCGCTTCCGGCGTATCATCGATAATGAGATCAATTCCCGTTAACGTCTCAAGCGCACGGATATTCCGGCCTTCGCGACCGATAATGCGGCCCTTCATTTCCTCATTAGGCAACGCCACGACGGATACCGTCGTTTCCGCAACGTGATCCGCGGCGCAACGCTGAATGGCAAGAGAGATGATGTCGCGCGCTTTCTTGTCGCCCTCTTCTTTTGCCTGATGCTCGATTTCCTTAATCATTTGCGCCGTTTCATGGCGCACTTCCTGTTCAACGCTCGACAGAATGAGCTGCTTCGCATCTTCTGTCGTCAAATTGGAGATTCGCTCCAACTCATTGATTTGTTGCTTATGCAGCAATTCAATCTGATCCTGGACTTCCTCGATCCGCTTCTCTTTGTTGGCGACTTGCTCCTCTTTGCGTTCCAACGCTTCAAGCTTGCGGTCCAGCGACTCTTCCTTCTGCAGCAACCGCCTTTCTAGGCGTTGAATTTCGTTGCGGCGCTCGCGAATATCGCGTTCCGCTTCGTTACGGAGCTTGTGCACCTCGTCTTTGGCTTCCAGCACCGTTTCTTTGCGTACGGCTTCCGCTTCCTTCTTGGCAGCTTCAACAATCTGAACGGCGGCAGCTTCGGCACTAGAGATTTTGGCTTCCGCAATGGATTTGCGTACGACATAACCGATCCCAAAGCAAAGGACGCCAACAACGAGAATGATCAAGATCCAGATCCATGCAGCCATCATGGTCTTTCACCTCCTCGTTGCATCACCAAGGCAACCGCTTGGGGATACTTATTCAATTGACTTTCCGGTCTCCAAACCGTTTGATAACGTGTGAACAAAACAAAAAGAGTCGAAAAAATAGGCTCCGAATCGCTTCTTGGAAGGAAAAGCGGTCGGAATGCGAAGATAGAATACAAAATCATTTTATCTTTTGCCAAATTAGATTGTCAAGCAACGTCCAGATCGATCTTATATTCCCCGTCATTAGATTTCCTTAATCGTCCATGGCATACGAATCGTGGAAGGAATCTCCGTCGTCATCCTCGTCCAAATCCCGTCTCCCGGAATCCGCCGCGGCCTGCTGTACCGCCGCTCTCACGACTTCCGACGGGAACCCCCTGCGCAGCAACGCCCCCATCAGCTTATGCTTGCGTTCCCTGTCATTCCCTTTAAGACTCGGCCAGCGCTTGCGCGCCATTGCGAGAGCCGATTCCCGCTCTGTCCCTGCGTCGAGCTCGTTCAGCGCGCGATCCACATCGTGACGCTCCACGCCTCTTTGCAGGAGCTCCTGTCGAATTAGCAGGCGTCCCTTGCGCTGGCCGGTCGCTCGCTGCTCGGCGAACCGTCTGGCGAAAGCCGAATCGTCGACCAGCCGCCGCTGTTGCAAACGCGCCACGCACGCTGACGCAATCTCCTCCGCGTAGCCTTTGCGCTTGAGCGCTTGCACGAGCTCCGCCTTTGTCCTTGCCCTGCGCTCCAGCATCAGCAGAGCGGACCGATAGGCATCCTCCTTCAGCTCATCCTGCCGCAACACCTCTACTTCTTCCGCCGAAAGAAGCTTCCCCTTCAGCAAACGACCGCTCACCAGCGTATCCTCGTGCACGGTGAGCACCGTTTCCTCAGCTTCCTTGGCCGACTTTGCCCCGGAGATCAAGGCATCCACTTCCGCATTCCAGTTCTCGCCCTCGCCCCCCGGATCAGAACAGCTACTGCCGTTCTCCTCCCGAGCATTGAACCGCAAGGCAATTTTGTACATATGCGGTTTTTTCGGATGCGCTTCTATCCCTACAACAACAGCACCTCCTGCCGGAATGCCAAGAAGCTTATCCACTTTGGCATGATCCACCTGCAAGTCCCTCCAGTACAAAAACGAGAAAGGCGGCATCATCTGCCGCCTTCCGCGTTTCCTGCGATATGATGTCGTAACCGACGATTAATCCTCTTCAGTGAACTCCTCGTCATCCTCGTCCTCTTCTGCGGAAAAGGAAGCCGTTTGGCTTGCTACGACGGACGAATTCAGCAGCGCTTCGCGAATTTGGTTTTCGATCTTGTCGGCAATTTCCGGGTTGTCCTTCAAGTACTGCTTCGCGTTCTCGCGCCCTTGACCCAGACGCTCGCTGTTGTAGGAGAACCACGCGCCGCTCTTCTGAACGATATCCTGTTCCGCGCCGATGTCGATGATGCTCCCGAATCTGGAGATTCCCTCTCCGTACATGATGTCTACCTCCGCCTGCTTGAACGGCGGAGCCACCTTATTCTTCACGACCTTGATCTTGGTACGGTTGCCGACAACGTCGTTGCCTTGCTTGATCGCTTCCACGCGCCGCACGTCCAGACGCACGCTCGCATAGAACTTCAACGCCCGGCCGCCCGGCGTAACCTCCGGATTGCCAAACATGACGCCGACCTTCTCACGCAACTGGTTGATGAACACCGCCAGACACTTCGACTTGCTGATCGCCCCGGACAGCTTGCGCATCGCCTGCGACATCAGACGCGCCTGAAGGCCGACGAAGGAATCACCCATGTCGCCCTCGATCTCCGCTTTCGGCACAAGGGCGGCAACGGAGTCCACGACGATAATATCGACCGCGCCGCTGCGCACGAGCGCTTCCGCAATCTCCAGCGCCTGTTCTCCCGTATCCGGCTGGGAGAGCAGCAATTCGTCGATGTTCACGCCCAGACTTCTTGCGTAAGTCGGATCCAGCGCATGCTCCGCATCGATAAACGCCGCCGTCCCGCCGCCGCGCTGCACTTCCGCGATGGCATGAAGCGACACCGTCGTTTTACCGGAAGACTCCGGTCCGTAAACCTCTATAATCCGCCCGCGCGGATAACCGCCTATGCCAAGGGCGATATCCAGCGCCAGAACTCCGCTGGAAACCGACTCGACGGCACGCGAGGCGCTCTCTCCCAATTTCATAACTGAGCCCTTACCGAACTGCTTCTCGATCTGGCGCAAGGCCATGTCCAATGCGGCGCGACGATCCGACAACACACCCACATCCTTATCTTTTGATAGTTTTATCATACCGTTTTTCCAAGCGTTTGCCAAGCATTTTGAGAACATTTGTTCGATTTTTTTATTAAAAAAGAACCGCAGCAAAGTAGTCTTCGCTACGGTTCTTCCGCAACTTTCTAGTAAACTTTAACACAGCCCGTACAAATTGACAAGTCTCGACAACCTTTTGTCACATTCTCAAATCCGTATCCCTTATGCTATTTGCCCAAGCTCTGTCCTTGTTCACCCTTGCGCTCTGGGCCGTTTCCTGAGCATAGGGGATAGTGGCAAAAAGCTCTTGCAACTGAAGGCGCGATTGATGCGCGACAGACGAACAGGCACGTTCTGACGCCCCGCCCAAGCCTCCTGAGCAGACGGGATAGCGAGCAAGTCTATCGCACGGAGCGCGGCAACTCCCGATCCCGCTCGCACTCGACCGCCCCTTGGCTCCCCCTATCCGTCCGCCTCGCGCCTCTTAAAGCTGCCCTTGGCCGGAAAGCGACTGCCAGAGCATATACAGCGCTCTCTTGGCCGCGCGCAGCCGGATGCCCTCGCGATCGCCCGCAAGCTGCAGCTTCTCTACGCGAGTGTCCCGGCCCCGCTCGGCCAAGCCTACGTAGACGAGGCCTACGGGCTTGTCTTCCGCGGCCGCCGGGCCCGCATTGCCGGTCACCGACAAGGCAAAGTCCGCGTCGGCCGCAGCGCGCATGCCCTCCGCCATCGCCATCGCCGTCTCGGCGCTGATCGCGCCGGGCGCCTCCGCGCCCTCCAGCAGCGCCTGCGGCACGCCGAGCTGCCCGATCTTCACTTCATTGCTGTATGACACGACGCCGCCCTTGTAGACTACCGCGCTTCCCGGAATCGTCGTCACGAGCTGCGACACCAGTCCTCCGGTACAGCTTTCGGCCAGTGCGAGCGTCCGCTGCTGCTGCGTCAGCAGGCGCACGACAGTCGCTTCAAGAGGAACATCCTCCTCTGCGTACAGGTGCTCCCGCGTCCGCCCGCGAATCTCCGTCAGCGTCGCCTCAAGCTTGCTCGCCGCCTCCCCGGCGTCGGCAGCTTTCGTGGACACGCGAACCGCGACCTCGCCCTCCTTCGCATAGGGGGCGATTGTGGGGTCCTGCTGCGCCTGTATAAGATCGAGCAGCACGTCCTCCAGCTTCGATTCTCCAATCCCGGCGAACTTCAGCATGACGGAATGAAGCGTAAATGCAGGACCCAGTTGCTCCTTCAACCAAGAGGAGCCGTCGTTGTCGAACATCGGCTTCATCTCTCTCGGCGGACCGGGCAACAGCAAGTAACACGTTCCGTCTACGTTCAAAGCATTGCCGACCGCGAGTCCCGTATCGTTGCGCAACGGCACGGCCCCCTCGATGAGGAGAGCTTGCCGCCGGTTGCTTTCGATGAACGCTCCTCCCCGGCTTGAGAACATATCCATAATCTTGGCCATCGTCGGCTCGTGCAGACCGATATCTCTACCGAGATATTCGGCGAGCGCGTCCCTCGTGAGATCGTCCAGCGTGGGTCCCAAGCCTCCCGTAAACACGAGCAGGTCCGCTCTTCCCCGCGCGATGCCGATCGCCTGAATCAGTCTGTCCTTGTTGTCTCCCACCACGGTCTGGTAATAAACATCAATGCCCAGCTCTGCCAAACCGCGCGACAGATACTGGGCGTTCGTGTTTACGATTTGACCGAGGAGCAGTTCCGTGCCAACGGCGATAATCTCTGCTCTCATGCAACCGCACCTCGTTTGATCTCCGTCAGCGGCATAGCCGCTTATTTGGAAACCGGAATAAGATTTTTGTTCTTCAAGAAATAATCGACGCCCGAATAGACGGTGATTAACACGGCCGCCCACACGACGACAAGATCGATTCGCAGATCGATAAAGTTAAACGGGAAATTGTTCAGAAGCAACACGATAATCATTGTGATCTGTACGGCGGTTTTCCATTTTCCCCATTTGCTCGCGGCCAGAACGGCGCCTTCGAGCAGCGCGACTTGCCGCAGGCCCGTTACGGCCCATTCGCGGCTGATGATAATGATCGCGACCCAGGCTCCCAGCTTGCCCATCTCTACCAATGCAATCAGCACAGCGGCCATGAGCAGCTTGTCGGCCAGCGGATCCAACAGCTTTCCGAGATTCGTTACGATCTTCCTCTTCCGCGCGATATATCCGTCAAGGCCATCTGTGCTTGCCGCTATAATAAAGAGCAGTAATGCGCACACTTGATTGTAAGAGATGGAATATTCGCCAATCGTAAGCTGCCCAAGATCAAGCCGCACGAGCAAGAAGATCGTCACGATCGGAACGAGAAAAATTCTGGCAAGCGTGATCCGATTGGCAAGGTTCACGCAATTCCCTCCCCTGACAAATCATACTCGTACGCATGGGTAATCCGAACACGGCTCATCTCGCCGATCTGCACCGGGCAATTCGTAATGAACACTTCACCGTCGACCTCAGGCGCGTCATACTGGCTGCGGCCGATATAGACGTCGCTGCGGCCGTCGTAGCGCTCCACCAGAACGTCAATCGTGCGACCGACGTATTTGGCCGCGTTCTCCTTCGCAACCTCGCGTTGAATTTCCATCAGCGTGTTGGCGCGGAATTGCTTAACCTCGTCGGGCAGATGATCCGGCAGACGATTCGCAGGCGTATCCTCCTCCTGGGAATAAGCGAATACGCCCAGACGGTCGAATTTCATCTCGCGGACAAACTCGCACAGCTTCTCGAAGTCTTCTTCCGTCTCGCCTGGGAATCCGACGATCATGGAAGTGCGAAGGGCCACCTCCGGAATGCGGGAGCGAATTTTGCCGATCAACTCGCGTACATCGCGTTGGCGTCCAGGTCTGCGCATCCGTTTCAAAATGGAATCCTCGCTATGCTGCAGAGGCATATCGATATAATTGCACACCTTGGGGTTGCTCGCGATCGTCTCGATCAGCTCGTCCGTAAAAAATCCGGGATACGCATAATGCAGCCGCACCCATTCGATGCCCGGCACTTCGCTGACGCGCTCAAGCAGCTCCGGCAGCTTGAAGCCTTCGTACAAATCCGTACCGTAATTCGTGGAATCCTGAGCGATCAGGCTGATTTCCTTGACTCCCTGATCGGCCAGATTCTTCACCTCGGCCAATATCGACTCCACCGAGCGGCTGCGGAACTTCCCGCGCATAATCGGAATGCTGCAGAACGTGCAGGCGTTATCGCAGCCTTCGGCGATTTTGACATACGCCGTATGTTTCGCAGTGCTTAACAATCTCGGCATGGCCTCTTCATAATTGAAAACGGGGTTGCCCACATAGACCGGTTTCCGTCCGCCGAGCGCCTCGTCAATAATGTCGTTGATCCGATGGAAGTCTCCCGTACCGACGATGCCGTCGATCTCGGGCATCTCGTCCATCAATTCCTTCTTGTATCGCTGGGTTAAGCAGCCCGATACGATTAACGCCTTGAGACGGGCGGATTCCTTCAACTCCGCCAGATTTAGAATCGTGTTGACCGACTCCTCCTTCGCCGCATCGATGAATCCGCATGTATTCACGATCACGACCGTCGCATCTTCCGGCTTCTCTACCAGCGAGAAACCTCTCTGATGAATGAGTCCCGACATAATCTCCGAGTCAACCAAATTCTTCTCGCAGCCCAGCGTAACGACGCTGACTTTCTCTATCATGAATGACTTCCCCCAAACGTTCGTCCGTTGTTATCCACAACAGTATAAACGAACCCGACGAACGGTGTCAAAAACCGCGTCGGATTAACGATAGTTCGTAAACTGCAGCTCCATCGGCAAGCCGGCGCCCTTGAGCAAGGACATGATCGATTGCAGGTCGTCCTTGCTTTTGCCTGTCACGCGCAGCTGATCGCCCTGAATTTGGCTTTTCACCTTCAGCTTGGAATCCCGAATCAGCACGTTGATCTTCTTGGCGTGCTCCTGATCGATTCCCTGTCTCAGCTTAATGACCTGACGCACCGTGCCTCCGGACGCCGGCTCGATTTTCCCGTAGTCCAGGTTAAGAATCGGAACGCCCCGCTTGATCATCTTGGACTGCAGAATGTCAACGACGCTTTGCAGCTTGAAATCGCTGTCGGAGAGAACCAGAAGCTGATCGTTCTCCAGCTTGATGTCGCTCTTGCTCCCCTTGAAGTCAAAGCGCGTTTCGATTTCCTTCAACGCTTGCTGCACTGCATTGTTCATTTCCTGCATGTCTACTTTCGAGACGACGTCGAACGAGTATTCGGATGCCATGATTTGATCCTCTTCCTTTCAGCTATTGCCCACTTTTGGATTTATTATAGCATGAGTGCGCCCCGGGATTAAAACAAAAAGCCCTCCGACTGGGAAGGGCCCCCGTTAAGCACGCCTTATTGAGCCGTTTCGGCAATTGGCGTAAAGATGTATTTCGTGGAGCCGGATGCGTTGCCATCGTCGAACGTCGCTTCGTCCACGTAGAAGGTAACCAGATCGGTGCGGCCTACGTTGACGTACAGCGGCGTCGTCAGGTCAAAGGTTAACGTCTGCGGCTTGGAAACGTTCTGGGAAAACAACGTTTTCCCTTTTCGATTGTTCTCCCGCACCTCAATCCAGGCCCTGCCCGTGACTTCCAGCTTCAATTTTTTCCCGCTGCCTGGAGAAACATCGTAATAATTAATGCTGTCCTTCTTCTCCTTAAAGGTCAGAGTCACGGGAGAAGCAGAAGGCGGCGGCGTCACCGTTACGGAAGGCGTAACGCTCGGCGCGCTGCCTGAAGGACTCGGCGCAGCCGTATCCGTAGAGATTGGAGGATTCGAATTCAATTCCTTCGTATCGGGCTCCTTGTTGTTGGTCCAATAAACATAGATGACTGCCGCGATCAATATCGGAAAAGCCCACATCAGCAGCGACACCGCGACTTTGCCCCACCTGTCGTTATGCTGAATGCTTCTGCGTCTAGGCTTGATCATAGGCTCGGGAACGACCGTCTCTGCGGCTGGAGCCTGCGGAAGCTCCTTCTGATAAAGGCGCAGCACCTCCTCCGCGTCCAGACCGACCGTCTCCGCATACGTTTTCACGAAGGCGCGCACATAAAATGAACCGGGCAGCACCTTGTAATCGCCGGTTTCAATCGCTTCGAGGTAACGCTTGCGGATTTTCGTATATTCTTGAATGTCATCGAGGCTGTACCCTCGCTGCTCGCGCGCTTTGCGAAGCAGGGCGCCCAAGTCGGACATGCTTTTCACCTCCCGTTTCCGTAGTTTTCTCTTATGTAGGACAGGGATTCCGTCTAGAAGTCGTCGCTTAATCCCGCGGTCGTGAATTTCTCATACGTAATTTCTTCGTCCGGCGTATTGCGCAGCTCCACGATGCAATCGAAAACGTCGTAGTCGAACTGGGACTCCCGAACAAAAATATCCGGGTGCTCGATGACCTTCGTGGAAGGCATCGCCATAATCTCCTGCAGGAGGGAATAATGCTTCTCATTGGAACGAATCGTACTGACGATCCCATCGATAATGAACACATTATTCGGATTCATCTCTTCTTCAGACAGCTGGCTTCTGACCGTTTGTCTGAGCAGCGTCGACGAGACGAACGCCCATCGCTTATTCGAGCATACGCTCCCCGCAATGATCGACTCCGTCTTCCCTACTCTGGGCATGCCGCGCAGACCGATCGTCTGATTGCCGTCCCGCTTGAACAACTCGCCCAGAAAATCGACAAGAAGGCCTAATTCGTCGCGGGTGAAACGGAAGGTTTTGCGATCGTCGGAATCCCGCTCGATGTAGCGTCCATGGCGCACCGCCAATATATCCGTCAATCGCGGAGGCCTTAGCGTATTCACGGTAATATTCTCGACTTTGCGAAGCATCTTGCCTAACAGCTCGATTTTTTCCTCGTCGTCGGTTTGGAGCAGCATTCCCCGCGTGCGATCCTCCACCCCGTTGATCGTAAGAATGTTAACCTCCAGCATCCCGAGCAAGGAAGCGATATCGCCGAGCAAGCCTGGCCGGTTTTTGTGTATTTTGTACTCCATGTACCATTGTTTCGGTTCCATCCTGCACCTCGTTCGATTACGAAAAATAACGCCGAATATGATCATCGCCGTTGACGATTTGTTCGCATCCCAAACCTTTCTCTTTGTTATTCTACAACGGTCCTCATTATCCTGCAAAATAAAACAGATTATTACTCCAAAAGTCCTATAAATCATCAAATTATACGAAAAGCCGAGCGGATGGACAGAAAGCCTCCATGCGGAGGCTCTCCCTAGCTATGAACGCTGCTTAAGTGCTGCTGTCCGCCAATTTTACCATGAGACGCGCCATCGTCTTGCGATCCGCCTCGTCGCCGACATCCCATAGCTCCTTCAATACGCGTTCCTCGTCGTTTTTCGGCTCGACCTTCTGATCCAGAAATTCTCCGATTTCATAAGCCAGCTTCGAAATCGCCTCTTCATTGATGCCCAGCTTCTTGGCCGCTTCCACGCGATTGCCCAAAAACTTCTTCCAGGTATCGAAATTACTGAGTACGGTTGACATTGAGCAGCCTCCTTCAACGTTAGAGTAAAGTAGCCCAACGCTAATGTGTCCGTAATCGCGCAATTGTATTCAGATCCGAAAACCCCTTCGAGGAAGAAGCCCCCGCAGACTCACATATGCCATCCTCCGTTTAATCCGAGGAGCTGTCCGGTGACATAGCCCGACTCCTCCGACGCCAAATACCGTACCAGCTGCGCGACCTCCTCCGGCTTGCCGATACGTCCCGCGGGAATCTCTCGGCATAGCCGCGCCCGGTCGTCCTCGTCCAGCGCCGCCAGCATGTCCGTGTCGACGGCTCCCGGGCTGACAACATTAACTGTAACTCCGGAAGAAGCCCACTCGCGGGCCAGCGATTTCGCCAGCGCGTTGACTCCGCCCTTGGAGGCGGCATATGCCGCCTCCCCGGAAGCCCCCGTCTCGCCCCACAGGCTCGACATCAGAATAAATCTGCCCCAGCGCTGCCATCTCATCCCGGACCCGAATTCCCGAGCCAAGTAATAGGCTCCCTTCAGGTTGACGTTCATCAGATCGTCCCAAGCTTGCTCGTCCGTGTCCTCCAGAAGGCTGTAATGGGCCAGCCCGGCGCAATGAACGATCAGATTGGGCGTCCACTGCAGCCGATCGAGCTGCTCCTTCAGCGCCGCGCAAGAGAGCTTCGAGCCCAGATCCGCCTGAAGCGTCACGGCATTCGCCCCAAGGCTTCTGCACTGCTCCGCCACCGCTTCCGCAGCTTCGGCCGACTCGCGGAACTGCATGGCAACATCGATGCCGTCCGCAGCCAGACAGCGGGCGACCGCAGCCCCGATGCCGCGCGAAGCGCCGGTTACGAGGGCAACGCGCTTCACGCCGTCCCGCTCCGCACGACAGATACGGCCAGGCGCTTCGGATCGGCGTGCTGCTTCAGCCGCTCGTTGATCTCCTCCAGCGTTAAGCTTTCGTAAAGCTCCACGACCTTGAACAGATCGCCGCCCTTATGCCGATATCGGGTAAACTCGCTTGCGATCGATTCAGGGCTGTTCATCATCCTGAGGAACGCCCCGATCTTCTTGCGGCGCGTACGTTCGAAGATGTCCCTGGAAATTCCCGTTCGGGCCGCTTCGTACAGTTCTTGAGTGACTCGCGAGACCAATTCGTCCGGGTCGCGCGTTTCTCCTCCGATCATAGAGAAGGCGTAGCCTGGTCCCGTATTATACTCGTGCCCGAAGCCGTCCGAGATCAGATTGTCGTCGTACAATCGCTGGTACAGCGGTGAGCTTGAGCCCAGCACCGCCTCAAGCATCAGCTTGCTCGCCAGCTCCCGGCGAACGGCATCGCTGCCTCCAGCAGGCTCTTCCTTAAAGCCGAACAGGCACTTGGGCAACGAAACGGGGAGCGTCAGCTCCTGCCTCTCCCGGTTCACCTGCGGCGGCTCAGGCTCAAACAGCCGTGTAATTTCTCCGCCCTGCGGGAACTTCTTGCCCGATTGGTCCTTGCGGATTCGCGCAAGCGTCTCCTCCGGATCGATGCCGCCGACCACGAATAGCGTCATGTTCGAAGGGTGGTAGAACGTGCGGTAGCAGTCATACAGCATTTCCTTTGTAATCGATCGGACAGATTCGGCGGTGCCTGCAATATCGATATGAACCGGATGGTGCGAGTACATCGCTTCGATCAGGCCGAAGTATACGCGCCAATCGGGATTGTCGCGATACATCTCGATCTCTTGGACGATAATGCCCTTCTCCTTCTCCACGTTCTCATCCGTGAAGTACGGATTCTGGACGAAGTGAAGCAGCGTGTCCAGATTGGCCTCCACCTCGCCGGTAGCGGTGAAGAGATATACGGTACGGTCGAAGCTCGTATAGGCGTTCGCCGAAGCGCCCTGTGAAGCGAACTTGGAGAAAATATCACCTTCGGGCTCTTCGAACATCTTATGCTCCAGAAAGTGGGCGATGCCGTCCGGCACTTTAATCGTCTCTCCGTCCGGTCTTGTAAAATGATTATCTACCGAGCCGTAACGCGTTGTGAATGTCGCGTAGGTTTTCGTGAAGCCCGGCTTCGGGAGAACGAATACCTCTAATCCGTTATCCAGCGTCTCGTGCCACAGCGTTTCCTGAAGCTTTGGGTATGCTGTCTTCGCCACCTTACTCCTCCTCCTTCCGATCCCGCAGGAAGTAGATCGTATCGAGCTCGACGCTTTGCGCCGCTTCGGTCGCCATCTCGGCCGTAACCGCCTGGATTTCCGCGATAAAGCTTTCACCCGTGCGCTCCGCGCCGGAAATGACATTGCTGAAATCGAAGGCGATTCTCTCGAAGGCCGAATCCTGCAGCTCGCGCAGCTGCCCGATAATCATCGCCCGGGTTCTCTGCAAGTCCTCGGCCGCGAAATCCCCCGCCCGCATCGCCTCAAGCTGCTCGCGAATGATCCGTACCGCTTTCTCGTAATTCGCTGTCTCAATGCCGGACTGCAGCGTCATAATACCCTTGTGTCCATCCAGCCGAGACGAAGCATAATACGCAAGGCTCGCTTTCTCCCGTACGTTCACGAACAGCTTGGAATGCGGAAAGCCGCCAAGGAGCCCGTTATAGACAAGCAACGACGCGTACCGGTCGCTGCCGTAGGTATCCCCTACGCGCAAGCCCATGTTGAGCTTGCCTTGGCCGACATCCAGACGCTCGACGATCGTCTGCACCTCGGGACGGGCCGCTCTGAGCTCGGGTTTGCCGTATACGGAAGGCTCGCCCTTCGGCAGCCGGAACGCCTTCGCCGCCAGCTCCCGCACCTCCTCCAGCGTCGTATCGCCCGATACATACAGGTCGAACGAGGCCTCCTGGAGCCACTGTCCGTAAGCTTCGTATAGCTGTCCGGAATCCAGCTCCGCAAGCTTTTCCTTCTGGCCGAGCGCGAGCAGACGATAGGGCTCCTCCTTGCACATCTCCTCGACGCAGCGTTCGGCCGCATAGCGGATTTTATCGTTAATGATCGCGTCGATCCGTTTGCGGACCGTCGTTTTCTCCGCCTCCACGAATTTGCTCTTGAACCGTCCCTCCTCCAGAGCAGGAGCGGTCAGTACCTCTCCCAGGAAGGACATCGCTTCTCCGAGAAGCGAATCCGTGGCCGAGACGAAACGGTCGTTAATCATATCCAGGCGAAACTGAACGATCTGGCGATCGCCCCTCTTGTACAGATCGAAGCCGAAGCCCGCGCCGTACAAGTCGTCCAGACGCTCCCGGAACGACAGCGTTTCCGGGTAGCTTTGCGTGCCGCGGCGCAGCACGAATGGCAGCAAGGCAACGGAACTCACCCGATCTTCCGATAAGGGAACGCCCGCGAACAGGGACAGGGCGAACGTCTTGAAGCGTTTCGTAGGCAGAACGTGCAGTCGCAACCGTCCAAGCACGCCTCTTTGGAACTGTTCGGACATCATCTCAAGCTCCTTTAAGTCGAATTCGCATCTCAAGATTGCTCTTGCCTTTGGCTTAAGCTCATGCGCAACATTTCAGCCCCATTCTAACCGATAGGACAAACAGGAAGCAAATGATGGAAGCCGACCGCTTTAAAAAAGAACAACCAACCGCGACGCCTCACGGGACGCAAGTTGGTTGCCAGGTCCGGAACCCCGCCTTATCTGCAAAAAATATGCTTGCCTATCGTCTTGTATTGCGGCCGCGTCCATATCCATTTGGAGGTGGCCGTCTCGGGATTGAAGTAATAGAGGCAGCCATCGCTCGGGTCCCAGCCGCTGATCGCGTCCTTGACCGCTTTGACCGCCTTATCGTTGGGCGTAAGCCAGATTTGGCCGTCGGCTACCGCAGTGAACGCGCCCGGCTGAAAAATAACGCCCGTAGCCGTATTGGGAAACTCGGAGGATTTCACGCGGTTGATGATCACCGCAGCTACGGCGACCTGTCCCTCGTAGGGCTCTCCTCTCGACTCGCCGTACACGGCGTTCGCCATCATTTTCAGATCCTTTTCGGTAAAGCCGAGATTGTTGGAGGCGGGAAGATTGTTGCCGCTCTCTCCCGCATTCCCGCCGCCTTTGCCCGCACCGGCGTTTCCGCCCGAGGTTTGCGGCAGATCCGCTGCGGTCGGCTTCCAATCCTTGGTCGCCTGCCACAATTTCAGCTTCGTCTTCGCGCCGACGATTCCGTCCGACTTCATGCCGAATTTCCACTGGAACCATGTCACGGCGTTTTTCGTCTTGGCTCCAAAATCGCCGTCCACCTTGCCGTTGTAATAGCCCAGCGCCTTCAACCGTCCCTGCAGCTCATAGATGTCCTTTCCAGAGGAGCCCTGCTTCAGGATCGCGTTGCTGAACGTTTCCCTCGATTGGGAATGATGCTGCAGCGTATATAACCCAAGCAAGCCGAATACGACGCATACCGTTAAAATCACGAGACGGTAACTCATTCAGGGTCACGCCTTTCTAATTCCAGGTTAGTCTTCGGCGTTAGTATTCGATAGGCATCAGCCTCTTATACCCATTATTGTTTGCATTCTGTCCGTGAATACGAAAAAAGCCCGCCCCTCCGGCAAGGAGGGACGAGCGCTGCGCCAATCTAGGAAGGGATTCGCTGCTGGTATTGCTCCATTGTCATTAATACTTCCCGAGGCTTGCTGCCCTCGTAAGGGCCGACAACGCCCTTGGCTTCCATCGTATCGATCAGCCTTGCCGCACGCGTATACCCGATCCGCATTCGTCTCTGGAGCAGCGATACGGACGCTTGCTTCGCTTCCAGCACAATCTGCACCGCTTGGTCGAACAGCTCGTCGAGCAGTTCGTTCGACGGATCGCTGGCGCTGTCGTCGATCTCGGGCACGAGCTCCTCGTTGTATTCCGCCTCCGCTTGCCCGCGGCAGAAGCCCACGACGCTTTCCACCTCTCCGTCGGACAGGAATGCTCCCTGTACGCGAATCGGCTTGGAGGCTCCCATCGGCAGGAAGAGCATATCGCCCCGGCCAAGCAGCTTCTCCGCCCCGACCATGTCCAGAATCGTCCGCGAATCGACCTGTGAGGAGACGCCGAATGCAATCCGGCTCGGGATATTGGCCTTGATGACCCCGGTGATGACATCTACCGAAGGGCGCTGAGTGGCAATGATAAGGTGAATGCCCGATGCCCGCGCCATCTGCGCCAGACGGCAGATGGCATCCTCGACATCCCCGGCCGCCACCATCATCAAATCGGCCAGCTCGTCCACGATGACAACGATGTAAGGCAGCACGGCGTCGGGGTTGTTGCCGCTCAACATCAGCGCATTATAGCCCTCGATATTCCGCGTAGCCGATTTGGAAAACTTCTCGTAGCGCTTTTCCATCTCCACAACGATTTTTTTCAGCGCGAGGGAGGCTCTTCTCGGATCTGTCACAACCGGCGCCAGCAGATGCGGAATGCCGTTGTAGACGTTCAGCTCGACCATCTTCGGGTCGATCATCAGAAACTTGACTTCCTCGGGCTTCGCTTTGTACAGGAGACTCGTAATAATCCCGTTGATGCACACGGACTTGCCCGATCCCGTCGCACCGGCTACGAGCAAATGCGGCATACGCGCCAGATTTCCCACGATCGGCTGACCGGAGATGTCCCGGCCGAAGGCAATCGTCAGCTTGGCGGAGGATTCCTGGAAGGGCTGGGTCTCCAGCACCTCTCTCAACGTTACCACGCTGACCTCGTTGTTCGGCACTTCAATGCCGATGGCCGACTTGCCGGGAATCGGAGCCTCCATGCGAATGTCCTTGGCGGCGAGCGCCAAGGCGATATCGTCCGTCAGGCTGACGATGCGGCTGACCTTAACGCCTACGTCCGGCTGCAGCTCATAACGCGTAACGGCAGGGCCTCTCGCCACATCGAGAACCTTGGCCCGCACGCCGAAGCTTTCCAGCGTAGCTTCAAGCTTCCGCGCCGTGTTCATGTAATCCGCAGGATTGCCCGATTTGCCGCCGCCCGCAGGCTTGTCCAGCAGTTGAACTGTCGGCAGCCGGTACGGCTTCGGAATTTTGCGCGCAGGCGCGGGAGGAACGGCGGCAGGCTCTTCGGAGGACAGGCTGTCCGCCTTTTGTCCGGATGCTAACGGTTCCTCCGCGAAGTCATCGAGGTCCTTCGGGATATCCGCCAGGCGATCAACGGCTGCCTCATGACCCTCTATCGCATCTTCTCCCGGCTCGTCATAGGAAGACAGTGAATCCTCAGCCTCCGACGAAATTCCGGCATCGGGATACGTCTGCGCGGTAAAATCCGTAAATCTGGGGGTATAGCTCTCTTCTTCGACCTCTTCCAAGGGCTCATGCTCCGAAGGAGGCTGTCCAAGGATTGGCGCCAAGGCGTCTTCCTCTGATTCCCCATGCGGCTCCAACGGCTCTCGCAGATTCCCGTCCAATTGCTGCGACTGCTGCGCCTTGTTGCGGGAGAACCCCTTCCTGGCCGAATAAGGGGCCGGCTCCTCATCCCAATGCTCCTCTTGAGGGCTCGCCTCCTCGCGATCCTGCTTGCCATGAAAGAGCTGAAAAAACAACGGCGTTTTCCGCAGCGGCGGAATCTCGGACGGCTCGTCCATCCCATCGTCCCTTATGGCCTCAATCGGGGGCTCGACCGGATTCGGCGAGGAGGCTCTGCGGCCGGCGCCCTTGACGGGGATCGCCTTCACCGACAGCAGCTTCCGTCCGGAAGCGAATCTGGCGGCTAGCAGCGGCATGACGCGCAGGATGAACAAACGCACGGAACGTCCGATCTCTACGTAGGAGCGGTTCGTGACGAGCATAATCGCAATCGCGATTTCAATTAACAGCACGAATTTGGCGCCATAATAGCCGAATAGCCAATAGAGAACCGAATACTGCAGCGCGCCGGCCATTCCCCCGCCTACGTCTGCGTTGAATACTTTCAGATTTCCTGCATCGGGCGTCTGCCAGAGCAGCTCCTTCAATTGCCCTGTCGTCTGGTTAACGATGCTTGAAGGCGACACCGAATCCATTACGCCAAGGCTGTTGTCGATATGCGCCATGGCGCTCCACAGCGTCATCACCAATGAAACAAGCACAAAGCCTGAACGCCTGGATGTCCAGCCTCTCGGCCAAGCCCGCTTGACCATCACGTATAAGCCGACCCAGATGCCGGCAAGTGCGAGTAAATAATAATGCTTGCCCAAGAGAAAGCCGAACAGCTTGGAGAGAGATCGACCGACCGCCGCTTCTCCGGAGATGGCAATCACAGATAAAGTAATTAAGACGATGCCGTATATTTCATATTTCAAGCTTGCGCCGAATGAAGCCCGCTTCTTTTTGCGCTTGGCCAAAATTGCCACCTCCCGGTTCAACATTATAACACAGTTGACGGGAGGTTGGCATGAACGCCATGACCTACGTGGCGTTTCGGAATTCGACAGCGTCGGTGGCAGGGAGATAGCCCAGCAATTGGCCTGGAGCATATTCCGCCTTCAGGTAGCAGTCCAGCGGGGCAGCGACCAGCCGGACGATTCTCCCGATTCCGGGAGCGACCGGGACAAGCTGAACCGTCATGCCCTGCACGCTCGCCTCCACGAACGGGCCCGGCTGGTTCTGCATTCCCTCCAGTACCAGCTCCAACGGCATTGCCGTATAGATAGTCACGATCCCTCCGCTCCTTCCCCGCCCAGCTTGCGCTCCAGAATTCGGCGGTTCAGCTCGTGAAGCGCTTCTCCGACGCCGCCCACGGCATCGATCAGACCGTGCCTCACCGCATCCTGCCCGATGACTGTCGTACCGATGTCCCTTGTCAGCTCTCCCGTCTTGAACATCAATTGCTTGAAGGTTTCTTCCGTAATGCTGGAATGCCTCGTGACGAAGCGGGTTACTCTCTCCTGCATCTTCTCCAGATAATCGAACGTCTGCGGCACCCCAATGACCAGACCGTTCATCCGAATCGGATGAATGGTCATCGTCGCCGTCTCCGCGATGAACGAACGATTGGCCGACACTGCGATCGGCACGCCGATGGAATGCCCTCCCCCAAGCACGAGCGTAACCGTCGGCTTCGTCAGCGAGGAGATCATCTCGGCAATCGCCAGTCCCGCCTCCACGTCCCCGCCTACCGTATTGAGCACGATAAGCAGCCCCTCGATTTTGGCGTTCTGTTCGGCCGCAATTAGCTGAGGGATGACGTGCTCATATTTCGTTGTTTTGTTTTGCGGAGGGAGAATGAGATGTCCCTCGATTTGTCCGATAATCGTCAGGCAGAAAACATTGCTCTCCGACGCAGGCACGGACGTCTGACCGAGCTGTACGATCGTTTCCGTTACAGCTGATTTGCGGCTCTCCTCGGAGGGCCCGGGCTGCTCGGTCGACTCGCCCGGATTTGCTTTATCGTTGCTCATACTCAAGCCCCCTGTTTGTTAAAGGCTGGACATAGTATGAGCGAAACGGCTAAAAAAAACCGTCCCCCGACGCCGCAGGCGCAGGAAACGGTTTTATCTGAGTGTGGGTATTGTCTTTCTATACTTCCATGATGATGGGCAGAATCATCGGCCTTCTTCTCGTTTGTTCGTAGAGGAAACGACCCAGCGCGTCCTTGACGTTTGTTTTCAACGATGCCCATTCGTTCACGTTGTCGTTCATCAGCTTATGCAGCGTGTTTGTCACAATCCGGTTCGCTTCTTCGAGCAAACCTTCGGATTCGCGAACATAGACGAATCCGCGGGAAATGATATCCGGGCCGGACATGATCGTGCCGTCTTGCTTGCTCAACGTTACGACAACGACCAGAATTCCGTCTTGCGACAGCAGCTTGCGATCGCGAAGCACGATATTGCCTACGTCTCCGACGCCCAGTCCGTCGATCAAGACGTTACCGGCCTGAATTTTGCCGCCTTTGCGAGCAGCGCCGTTTTGAATCTCGACGGTATCCCCGTTATCGAGCAAGAAGATATTTTCCTTGGGAATGCCCACCTGCTCGCCGAGCAAGCCGTGGTGACGAAGCATTCTGTACTCCCCGTGAATCGGAATGAAATATTCCGGTCTCATCAGGTTCAGCATAAGCTTCAATTCTTCCTGGCTGCCGTGTCCCGATACGTGTACGCCCGATACGGAGCCCGGTCCGTAAATGACGCTTGCCCCCAACCGCATCAGCTCGTCTACCGTTCTTCCGACGTATTTCTCATTGCCCGGAATCGGCGTAGCCGCGATGATAACCGTGTCGCCAGGCAAAATGTCGACTTTGCGATGAGTAGAGCGAGCCATCCGCGTCAAAGCGGACATCGGCTCTCCCTGGCTGCCGGTCGACAGAATGACTACGCGATCCGCAGGCAGCTTGTTCACTTCTTCCGGTTCGATAAGCATGCCCTCCGGAATGTTCAAATAACCGAGCTCGGAAGCAATGCTCACTACGTTGACCATGCTTCGGCCGATTACCGTCATCTTGCGGCGAGTTTCCGCTGCCGCATTAATGACCTGCTGAATACGATGCACGTTCGAGGCGAACGTCGCAACGACGACGCGTTGCTTCGCGCTGCGGAACAACGATTCGAATTCCTTGCCGATGTTGCTCTCCGAAGGGGTATACCCGGCGCGCTCCGCGTTCGTGCTGTCGGAGAGAAGCGCCAGTACGCCCCGGCTGCCGATTTCGGCCATCTTTTGCAGATCCGCGAACTGATCGTTCACCGGCGTATGATCGAACTTGAAGTCCCCTGTATGGACGACATTGCCTTCCGGCGTTTCCAAGCATACCCCCACGGAATCCGGGATGCTGTGGTTCGTACGGAAAAAGCTGGCTTTGATCGTTCCGAAGGTCAGCTCAGACGCTTCGTTAATCAAATGACGCTTCGTATCGCCCAGCAGACCCGCTTCCTTCAGCTTGTTTTCCACCAAGCCGAGCGTAAGCTTCGTTCCGTAGATCGGGACGTTGAGCTGCTTCAACACGTAAGGCAAGCCGCCGATGTGATCCTCGTGACCATGCGTAAGCAGGATTGCGCGCACCTTGTCGCGGTTCTCCAGCAAATAGGCGATGTCAGGGATGACGACGTCGATGCCGAGCATCTCTTCTTCCGGGAATTTCAATCCTGCATCAACGACGACGATGTCGTTGCCATACTGGATGCAATACATGTTTTTGCCGATTTCGCCGACTCCACCGAGCGCGAAAATCAGTAATTTGTCCTGGTTGTTCTTCTTTGACACTACTAGTACCTCCTAGATCATTTCGACGCTCCCGATCGATATGAAATTTTCAATTTGCTTAATATATTTGCCGCACCCAATCACTCTCAACCATTATACATGATGCAAATTAGGAAAAACAAGAACCGATATGTACCGAAAAACCGATGCCCGGAGGACATCGGTTTTTACGGAAAAGTTCCAAAGCGACCGAAGAGCCTCAAACGTATTCGTCCAGCAGTCGCTGAAGAAATGCCGCTTCCGCCTCAGTAGCCGGAACAAGCGGCAGGCGCACGCCTCCGACGGACAGTCCCCGAAGGCCCAGCATGTGCTTGACGGCAACGGGATTCGGAACCGGATTCGGACAGTTGAACAGGCCTTTGAATACCGGGAACAGCTTGGCGTTCAGAGCTTGCGCTTCCTTCACCCGGCCGTCAAGATAAGCCGCGACCAGCTCTTTCATCTGCGCGCCGACGACATGGCTTGCTACGCTGATAATGCCATGACCGCCGACCGCCAGAGAGGGCAGCGTCACTGCATCGTCTCCGCTGTAAAGCACGAAGCCTTCCGGAGCGTTGCTGACGATCTCGGTCATCTGCTCCAGCGAAGCGCACTCCTTCGTCGCGACGATATTCGGAATTTGCGCCAATCTCAGCGTGGTTTCGACAGACATGCTGACCACCGTACGGGACGGCACATTATAGAGAATGACCGGCAGCGTCGTCGCTTCGGCAATGGTGCGAAAATGCTGGTATATGCCTTCCTGGCTAGGTTTGTTGTAATAAGGCGCAACCAGCAAAATGCCGTCTACGCCAACGGCTTCCGCTTTTCTCGTCAGATGGACGGAATGGGCCGTCTCGTTGCTGCCCGTGCCCGCGATGATTTTGCACCGTCCGGCGGCATGCTTGACGGCGAAGCGGAACAGCTCCACCTTCTCGTCATCCGTCAGCGTGGGAGACTCTCCGGTCGTTCCGGAAACGACCAGACTTTCGGATTTCTGCTCCTCGATCAAGTAATCGATTAATTTCGCCGTCGTGTCCCAATCAATGTTCAACTGCTCGTCAAAAGGCGTAACCATTGCTGTAATTAAACGACCGAAACTCATACCCATTTCCTCCTCTAATGTCCCCTGTCCGGCGCAAGATGAAGTCCGAACGCCGTATGCAGCGCCTGCAAGGCCGTCGCCAGGCCTTCCTCGGAAATCAGCACCCAGATTGTCGTATTGGAGTCTGCGGATTGCAATATCGGAATGCCGGAATTCGTCAAGGCCTCTACGATCACGGCCATGACGCCCGGCTCGCCGTTCATCCCGCCGCCAATGACAGATACCTTGGCGCACCTTTCCCTGACACGGGGTTCGAAGCCCAACTCGCGGAGCAGAGCCACAGCCTTGGAAGCATCGTGACCTGACACCGTATAATGAACGCCCGTAGGCATCACGTTAATAAAATCGACGCTGATCGCGTGGGAGGCCATCGCCCGAAAGATCCGTAATTGCAAATCGGCGGGCCCTTCCACCTGGGTCACGGCCAGCTGCGTGACATCCCTGACATGCGCGAGTCCGGTCACCGTTTTGTCATACCATACCCCTTGGCTCTTTAATAGCTCCGCATGCGTGACCAACGTCCCCTCCCCTTCCGAGAAGGTGGATCGAACGCGTACCGGAATGCCGGCTTTCATTGCAACCTCGACCGCGCGAGGGTGAATGACTTTAGCTCCGTTATGCGCCATGTTGCTTATTTCTTCGTAGCTGACGGTCTTAAGAGGACGCGCATTGCTGACCCAGCGCGGATCGGCGGTGAGAATGCCGTCCACATCCGTGTAAATGTCGACAACTCCCGCCTTTAATGCCGCGCCAAGAGCGGTCGCGCTTGTGTCGCTTCCCCCTCGCCCGAGCGTCGTTATTTCTCCGCTCCTCGTCATGCCTTGGAAACCGGTCACGATAACGACCTGATGCTCGGCCAAGTGCCTCAGCATACGTTCGCATTGAATTTCCAAAATCCGCGCGGAGCCGTAATGATCGTCCGTCAGAATGCCGGCCTGTCCTCCCGTCAGGGCGACGGCGGATATCCCTTCCGCGTGCAGAAGACTGCAGAGCACGGTGGCCGAGATCAGCTCTCCGCAAGACAACAGCATATCCCGTTCGCGGCCGGGAAGCGCATTGCCGTTGCTACGGACAAGCTCCAGCAACGAATCCGTCGCATACGGCTCCCCGCTTCGTCCCATAGCCGATACGACCACAACGACGCGCTTGCCGAGCTTAAACTCGCGGATGATATGACGGAGGACGTAGCCCCGACTTTGCGCGTCGGACAGCGACGTCCCGCCGAATTTCTGTACGATCAGTTCCATCTCGTTTTCCTCCGCTCCGGGGATGTTGAGACAGTGAGGGAAAGAAAAGAAAGGAGATCTGCTTGAAGGTAGAAATCAGGTTATGCTTTCGGAATAGCGATATATTCAGCGATCTGCACCGCATTCCAGGCGGCGCCTTTCAGCAAGTTATCCGATACAATCCACATATTCAGGCCGCGGGCGTTCGAGAGATCTCTGCGAACGCGTCCGACGAACACCTCGTTCTTGCCGGCCGCATCCGTCGCCAGCGGGTACTGCTGCCCCGCAGGATCGTCAACGAGCGCAACTCCCGGCGCATCCGACAGCAGCGATTTAACCTCTTCGACTTCGAAATCGCTTTTGAGCTCCACATAGACCGATTCCGAGTGGCCGTAAGTGACGGGCACCCGTACGCAGGTAGCCGTTACCTCCAGGGCATCGTCGCCCATGATCTTCTTCGTTTCGCGAATCATCTTCATCTCTTCCAGGGTAAATCCATTGTCCTGGAACTTGTCGATCTGCGGAATTACGTTGAATGCAATCTGATGCTTCACCGGCAAAGACGAAACCGGAAGAATGGCCGGATTGGCATCCTTGCCCGCCAGCACCTCGGAGGATTGTCTCAGCATCTCGGTAACGGCCGAAGCTCCTGCGCCGGATACGGCTTGGTAAGTAGACACGATAATCCGGGAAATGCCATAACGATCGTAAAGCGGCTTCAAAGCCGCAACCATCTGAATCGTCGAACAGTTCGGATTGGCAATGATTCCCTTGTGCTCGCTGATCTTATCGATATTCACTTCCGGCACGACCAACGGAGTATCCGGGTCCATGCGGTAAGCGTTCGTATTGTCTATACATACGGCTCCATGCTCGACGGCATGCGGAATCAAAGCTTTGCTGACGTCTCCTCCCGCGCTGAACAAAGCGATCTCCACGCCGCGGAAGCTTTCCGGAGTCGCCTCTTCAATCGTAATCGGCTGTCCCTTGAAAGTAACGGAAGTGCCTGCGGAACGCGCCGAAGAAAGCAGCTTCAGGCTTTTGATCGGGAAGTTGCGTTCTTCTAGTAATCTGCGGATTTGTACTCCGACAGCGCCGGTCGCTCCCACGACGGCGACGTTAAACAACGGTTGTGTCGACATTTGGTATTTTCTCCCCTCGGTTACGGCAAGTCTATCTCAAGCGTGTAAGAAACGCTCTATGAGCAAAGGTTGCAATTGTTTGCCTTGCAGCGCGGCTTCGCACGTTTCCATCACAAGATCCATTCTGGCGACAAGCGAATTCGGCTTGGCAACCGGATTGTCCTGTCCGAACGGAACGAAATATACGTTCTTCATGATGAGCAGCTTGGCGATGTTCGCCGCATTAAGACCCAGGCCATCGTTCGTAGATATCGCAAGCACCAGCGGACGTTGATTGCGCATTTGTGCCTTCGCGGCCATAAGCACTGGTCCGTCGGTCATGGCATTGGCCAGCTTGCTGGTCGTATTTCCGGTGCACGGCGCGATCGTCAATACGTCAAGGAGCTTGGAGGGCCCCAGGGGCTCCGCGTCTACTATAGAAGATATGATCTCGTTGCCCGTAATTTGACGCAAAGATTGCTGCCAATGGCTCGAAGTTCCGAACCGCGTGTCCGTCGTCATGATCGTGGACGATACGATGGGAACAACCTTGGCCCCCGCATCGACGAAACGTTGGATCTGCGGCAAGATTTCTTCAAGTGTGCAATGCGAGCCTGATAACGCATAGCCAACCGTGATTCCCTGCCAGTTCATGGTTGATTCCCCCGTAGTCGGTTGTCTGCCAGAATAATCTGGATCAGACAATTCGCGATGATTCGACCGGCTGTTTTCGGTGCCACGATTCCGGGCAAGCCCGGTGCCAGCAGCGCCTTGATTCCGCGCTTCTCGGCGAAGCGAAAATCGGTGCCGCCAGGCTTGGAGGCCAGGTCGATAATACATGCGCGTTGGGGAAGTTGGGCGATCACTTGCGCTGTGACTATCATAGTCGGAATTGTATTAAAAATCAAGTCGATATTCCCCGCCTGACGCGCTAAATCGGGCATATAGAAAGGCTCGAAGCCCATTTCGAACCCCCGTGCGTAAGCTTCGTCCCGGCGCACTCCGACCTTCACACGGGCACCCAGAGCCTGCAAGGTGCGGGCCATCGTAAGACCCGTTCTGCCGATTCCAAGAACGATGCATTTCGAGTCGTGAATCGTAATATCCGTATTCTGAATAGCAATCATCAACGCGCCCTCTGCGGTAGGGATCGAATTGTAGATCGCCACGTCATCCCTCTCGAACAATTCCACGATTTCCAGGCCGTGCTTCTCGCACAGCTTGCGCAAATAAGGCTTAGCCATCCCTGTAATGACCTTGCATGTTTTGGGCAGTACGGCAAGATGATCATCCGTCAGCTTAAGCTCGGAATCCGTGAACAGCGTCGGTATGACCCCTTCGTCGTCCGTACCGACCGCCGGCAATACCAGGGCATCCGCCTCCGTCAAAATATCAGGGCTCCACTCCGCCTTTACGGCGCCGCTAAAGGGCGTATCCAGTCTGTCGAAGCCGGCGATCGTTACCCCGGCATCCATCTCCGTAAGCCGGCGAATCACTTCCAACTGCCGGGCGTCTCCGCCCGCAAGTACGACCTGAACTCCCGTAAGTATCGCTGCCCCCTCCTCTCGGCATTCATGCATAGCACATCGTATGCATACGCCCAGCGCGGGGTGCCGATCAATCCGCTATAGGTCCGAGATCGCTCCGTCTTCCATCTGCTCAGGGCTCCGGCCTTCGGTACGGCTTTGCATGAAAAAAAGCCAACCATGCGTCCGCTAGGACTTGGTTGGCCGATGCGCCCATGCGCAAACGAATTCGTCGAACAGACGATAAGCTACGAATGAAGGACTTATTTGCCCGTGTGGCCGAAGCCGCCTTCGCCGCGCAATGTGTCGGTAAGCTCCGACACTTCTTCGAGCACGACCTGCGGCACCCGTTGAAATACCATCTGGGCAATCCGCTCTCCGCGCTCGATCGTGAAGGGCTCTTGTCCGAGATTAATCAGAAGAACCTTCACTTCCCCGCGGTAATCGGCGTCGATCGTTCCCGGGGAGTTCAAGCAAGTAATGCCGTGCTTATAGGCCAGACCGCTGCGCGGCCGTATCTGCGCTTCCAGCTCCTTGGGCATCGCCATGGCAAACCCCGTCGGTATCAACGCTCGTTCTCCCGGCGATAGCACGACGGGGGCTTCTACAGCGGCATGAAGATCGAAGCCGGCCGCCCACTCCGACATCTGGCGGGGCAATTGCATATCCTCATTACCCGGCAGTCTCTTCAGTTGAATTGGATACAATAAAGTCCCTCCCGATTCCCGATAATACTTTTTTATTGGATCCGACCAGAGCGACTGCACAAGGCTTCTCCAGCATAGAGACCATGATGTCGTTAAGATCCGACAATTGAACCTGTTCAATGCGCTCAAGCATCTGGTCCAAGGTATAGTGACGTCCGAGCATCAGCTCGTTTTTGCCCAAGCGGTTCATCCGGCTGCTCGTGCTCTCCAGGCTGAGAATCAGATTACCCTTCAGCTGCTCCTTGCCTCTCGACAATTCGGCTTCGCTTAAACCGTTGGCGGCGATTTCGCCGAGCAAATCCATCGTAATCTCATACACCTCCTTGGTTTGCTTGGAAGTGGTCCCCGCATATACGGTAAACAATCCGCTGTCTGCATAAGAGGTGTGATAGGAATACACAGAGTAGGCAAGACCGCGCTTCTCCCGAATTTCCTGGAACAGCCGAGAGCTCATCCCTCCGCCGATCGTATTGTTCAGCAGAATCATCGCATACAGGTTAGGCGCTTGGATCGATAAGCCCGGAAAGGTCAGGCAAAGATGATTTTGCTCGGTTTTCTTGCGATGAAACAACGCTCGGGAATGAAAGGTCGGCACCTCCAACACCCGATCCTCGCCGATGACGTCGAATCTGCCGAAATGCTGCTCCAGCAGTTCCAGCGCTTCCTCCCCGACGTTGCCAGCCAGACTGATTACCGTGTTGTCGATCCGATAGCGTTCCTTCATATATTGACGAAGATTGTCCGGCCCCATAGGATTAAGCCGCTCCGCCGTTCCGAGTATCGAATAGGCCAGCGGGTGATCATGATGCGCAGCTCGCGAGGCCAGATCGTGAACCGTATCGTCGGGCGTGTCCTCGTACATGGAGATTTCTTCAAGAATGACATTCTTTTCTTTGGCCAATTCAGCCTCGGCCATCTGCGATTCGAAAAACATATCCGACAAAATATCGACCGCTATCGGCAGATGCTGATCCAGCACCTTGGCGTAATAACACGTATATTCCTTGGACGTGAAGGCATTGACATTCCCGCCGATCCCGTCGAACCGATCGGCGATATCCTTCGCGCTGTGCCGGTTCGTTCCTTTAAACAGCATGTGCTCGATAAAGTGGGAAATGCCGTTATTTCCGATATCCTCATACCGGGAGCCGGTCTTGACCCATATTCCGAACGAAACCGAACGACAGGTCGGAATCGTTTCGATCATGACGCGAAGCCCGTTCTTAAGCTTGTACTTGTTCATCGGATTTCCCCCTTTGCGAATGGCTAAATGAACAGTGATACCACTATATCAAATTCCGACAACCGTCACAACCGATCCTCCACTCTCTCGGGAGACAGCGTCTCCGATACCGTGCCCGGCAAGTATCCCTTCGCCCGGATGGCGTTGATCATCCCCTGCAGCGCTTTCGCCGACGAGGATGTCGGATGCATGAGGATGAGACTGCCTGGTTCTACCTTCCTGCCGATTTTGCCGATGACGGCGGACGGCTCGGGATTCCTCCAATCCACCGTGTCCAGCGTCCATAACACCGTTCGCAGGCCGAATTCGGAAGATGCTTTGACCGTTGCCGAATTGTAATAGCCGGACGGCGGCGCAAACCACACATTGCGCACGCCGAGCTTTTTCAGCAGCGCTTCGGTCTTCCCGATCTCCTGCCGCTGGCGCTCAATGCCGAGCTTGCTCATATCCGGGTGCGTATAAGCATGATTGGAGGCTTCATGTCCTTCGGCGATGATCCTTTGGGCCGTCTCCATATTTTTCGACAGCCAAGACCCGTCAAAGAAGAAGGTCGCCTTCACATTCGATTTTTTCAAAATGTCCAGTATCGGCGGCAAGTATTCGTTTCCCCAAGCCACATTGATCATCAGCCCCACCATAGGCTTGGCTCCATTGCCCCGATAGATCGGATTTGTCGGCAAATCCTCCAGCGAAACGTCCGGCTTTATCGTACGATACACCCAAGGAAATCCGTTGCCGGAGCCCGGCGAGGAGCCGATCAGCTTCGCTTTTAAATAAGTAGCTTGGACATCGACAATGCGTCCCTCGTATCCGGGAATGGCCTTCCATACCCGATCGATGACCGCATTGATCGGAGGCTGACTGCGTTTGGACGCTTCCGCTTGAATCCAGTTCAACAGCGGGTCTTCCGATTTGTCCTCCATCCGGGCCAACATGGATGCCTCATGTGGCTTGACGGCCTGTAAGAAAGGCTTGATCGGTCCGTATATACCTGCGATCAGAACTGCCGTCAGACCGATCGCCATTGCCGCTACGATTCTGATCCGCTGAGTTTTTCCCATTTCGCTCACCCCGTCTTGTCCGATTCCCTGCCTTCATCCTATGCCTTGGGAACCGCCTTTATGAGTGAGCATCTCTAAGTAACGGGGCATTTATGCAAACAAAAAGAGACCTTCGCAAAGGAGTCTCTTTATGTCTTGCCTATTTCGTTAAGGCCTTTCTCGCGCGGCTTGCTTACACCGATACCTGCTCGGAGCTCAGCAGCGCTTTACGGGACAGGTTGATGCGTCCCATATTGTCGATCTCGGTTACCTTGACTTCGATCTGGTCTCCGATATTGACGACATCTTCCACCTTCGCCACCCGTTCGTTGGCAAGCTGGCTAATATGAATCAGCCCGTCCTTGTTCGGCAGAATTTCTACGAAGCAGCCGAATTTCTCGATACGCTTAACGGTTCCGGTATAAACCTCGCCTACGACGACCTCTTTGACAATCCCTTCGATAATCGCCCGAGCCCGTTGGTTCGCCGCCTCGTCGGTTGAAGCGATATAGACGGTTCCGTCTTGCTCGATATCGATCTTAACGCCGGTGTCCTCGATAATCTTGTTGATGATTTTGCCGCCGGAGCCGATGACGTCGCGGATTTTGTCCGGATTGATTTTCAAGGACAAAATCTTAGGCGCATATTTGCTCAGTTGCTGGCGCGGCTGTTGAATCGTCTCCAGCATCTTGCCGAGGATATGCATACGGCCTTCCTTCGCCTGCTGCAACGCTTCCGTGAGGATCTGACGATCGATTCCATCGATCTTGATGTCCATTTGAATCGCCGTAATTCCGGCGGACGTTCCCGCGACCTTGAAATCCATATCTCCGAGATGGTCTTCCATCCCTTGAATATCCGTCAGAATCGAGGTGTGGTCGCCATCCTTAATCAAGCCCATGGCCACTCCAGCGACGGGAGCTTTAATCGGTACGCCCGCATCCATCATCGCCAGCGTACTGGCGCAAATGCTCGCCTGGGATGTAGAGCCGTTGGACTCAAGCACCTCGGATACGAGACGAATGGTGTAAGGAAATTCCGCTTCCGATGGAAGAACCTTCAGCAATGCGCGCTCGCCCAGAGCGCCGTGACCGATCTCGCGGCGTCCAGGCGGACGAAGCGGACGGGCTTCCCCGACGGAAAACGGCGGGAAATTATAATGGTGCATGAAGCGCTTCGATTCCTGCGGGCTGATGCCGTCCAGGATTTGCACCTCGCCAAGCGGGCCGAGCGTACAGATGCTGAGCGCTTGAGTCTGGCCGCGAGTAAACAGGCCGGAGCCGTGCGTGCGCGGAAGAATCGAGATATCTGAGGAAATCGGACGAATCTCCGCCAGGCCGCGACCGTCCGGACGGACCTTGTCGTGGGTAATCAGGCGGCGAACTTCGTTCTTGACGATATCGTACAGCACTTCCTTGACATCTCCCAGCTTGCTGGGCGTCTCTGCATAGAGCTCTGCGAAGCGCTCTACGGTCTCGCCGTTGATCGCATCGATCGCTTCCTGACGAGCATGCTTCTCGGAGATGCGAACCGCCTCAACGAGACGCTCCTGCGCATAAGCCTTAACTTCCGCTTCAACAGAGGAGTCTACGCTATGGAGCTTCACTTCCATTTTCGGATTGCCGGCGACGGCAACCAAACGATCGATCGTGTCCACGATTTTTCTGATTTCGTCGTGACCGAACATAATCGCTTCGAGCATATCCGCCTCGGACACTTCGTTGGCTTCCGCTTCAACCATCATGATCGCGTCGCGCGTGCCCGCTACGACGACATACATATCGCTGATCGCTTCCTGCTCCTGTGTCGGGTTGACGATAAACTTGCCATCGATCCGACCGATGATCACACCGCCGACTGGGCCGCTAAACGGCACGTTGGAGATCGAAAGAGCAGCCGACGTCCCGATCATCGCGGCAATTTCAGGCGAACAATCCTGATCTACGCTAAGCACCAGGTTTACGATCTGCACATCGTTGCGGAAGCCCTCCGGAAAGAGCGGACGGATTGGGCGGTCTGTCAAACGGCTCGCCAAGATCGCCTTCTCGCTTGGACGTCCTTCCCGCTTGATGAATCCCCCCGGTATTTTACCTACTGCATACAATCGTTCTTCATAATTGACGGTTAACGGGAAAAAATCAAGATCCTTGGGCTCATTGGAAGCCGTTACGGTTGACAGCACCACTGTATCTCCGTATTTTACGACGATCGCGCCGTTCGCCTGCTTTGCCAATCGACCGGTTTCCAGCGAGAACGGGCGTCCGCCAAGCTCCATGGCTACGTTATGTTCCAAGTTAACTCCTCCTCTTCGGCAAAATATTGCTTTATGTAGCTTCGACACTGTTCCCAGTATTTCCTTCCGACCTGAAGTCTATAGCGACGGACAAGCCTATATAGGGAAAAAGCAACCTGAACGCCTTCTAGGGCGATAAGCCCTGTTCGACATGGCCAGGTTGCTTTCATGCGTGTACCAATTAGCGACGCAGTCCCAATTTTGCAATCAGGGCGCTATAACGGCTAACATCTTTGTTCTTCAAATATGCCAGCAGCTTACGACGTTGACCAACCATCTTCAACAGACCGCGACGGGAGTGATGATCCTTCTTGTGCTCCCTGAAGTGTGTCGTCAGATTGTTGATGTTCTGCGTAAGGATAGCGATCTGGACCTCCGGGGAACCCGTGTCCGTAGCATGCGTCTTATGCTCTTCGATCAGTTCTTGTTTGCGCTCTTGAGTCAATGCCATCCTTGTTCACCTCCTTCGTTAGAATCGCCGTTAGCCGAGCTCGCGTCGGTGAGAACGCTTCGCCAAGCTAAGGTTCCTGTTCGCCATGAGATAGGCTGATTCGCCTGTCGATGACAACGTTATATAGTATAGCATATCTCGCAGCTCATATACAACGAGAACATAATATCGTTCTTGGCGCGTAGGCTGCTTATAAATCAATCGCGTATTTTGACCGCGAAAATCTCTTTCGCCCGCTCGGCGTCGCTGGAAATCTGTCCGACGAGCTGATCGATCGATTCAAACTTCTTCTCGGCCCGCAGAAAGGTATGCAAGCGCAAAGCAAGACGGCGTCCGTACAAATCTCCGTCGAAATCAAACAGGTGCGCCTCCAGCTTTAAGGCGCCTCCGGGAGCGTCGAAGGTCGGACGATAGCCCACATTCAGCACCCCGTTATAGCTGGCCTCTATCTCGCCGGAATCGGACAGAATATCGATTCCGATCACGTAGACGCCCGATCTCGGAATGACGTAAGGCTGCTCCGGCTCCAGATTGGCCGTCGGATAGCCTAGCAGACGGCCTCTGGCATCTCCGTGCACAACCCTCCCCTTCAAGGCATACGGTCTTCCCAGCAGCTCGGAAGCGGAATCGCATTCCCCTTCCTCCAGCCGCTCGCGAATTCGCGTGCTGCTTACCTTCGCGTCGTCCAGATAGACCGGAGAGACGACCTGCACGTCGATCTGCCCGTCGCCATGCTGCTTAAGGGTGTCCGCAGTTCCTTGGCCGCGATGTCCGAAGGAGAAATCGAAGCCGACCGTGATCGACTTCACGCCGAGCGGAACGATTAACGTACGGATAAATTGCTCCGCGGTCACCTCCGAGAATTCGCGGTCGAAGCGGATAATATATGCGGCCTCTACGCCCAGTTCGGCGAACAGGAAGAGCTTGTCCGCAAGCGGAGTCAGCACCGTATGATACTGGGAGCCGTGACCGAGAACAACCTTCGGGTGCGGATCGAAGGTCATGACAGCGGGAACGATGCCCTGTTCGCGAGCGAGGGCGACCGCTTGGCGGATGACCTCCCGATGTCCCAGATGAACGCCGTCGAAAAAGCCAATCGCCAGAGACAGTCCCTGCTTGCGCGCTCCTTCGGGAAGCTCTCCTCTGACATTATCAACTGTTAAATCATACCGTTCCACGTGATGCCCTCCTGCTTAATCGGACTGACTACCGTCGGGATGTGCCTCGGAAGGATGAAAGACTTTAACCGGCCGGGCATGGCTTTTGCTCTCGTCAATAGAGAACAAGCCGAGGAAAACCCCGTCTTCCCGGTAAATCCGCCATAGACCTTCGCGGTCCGGAGGCGGCTGCAATCTGGCCGCTCTAATTCCCTTGCCCTGAAGGGCATGCACCGACTCTGGATGAGAGGCGATTGCTTCGGGAATATTGCCAAGCAGCTTGTCTGCGGCAAGCAGCTTCTCGTCCAACGCTCCCTCAGTCAGCAGCTCGGGAATTTGCTCCAAAGTCACGCATTGCTCCTGGCGGATGCCCGCGCTTTCTGTGCGCACAAGCTCGGCCATGACCGCAGGTACGCCCAGCTTGCGCCCGATGTCGACGCACAGCGTTCGAATATACGTGCCTTTGGAGCATGTAACCGCGAAAGTCAGTTCCGGTTGCGCGCCGCCCGCAGCGACGCTCCGTACGTCCAGGCTGTAAATCGTGACGCGCCGGGACGGCCTTTCCACCGTTACGCCTTCTCTGGCCAGCTCATACAGACGTTTTCCGTTGATCTTGACTGCAGAAACCATAGGGGGAACCTGATCTATTTCTCCAACAAACGACAATGCCGCCTCCCGAATCATCGTTTCCGTCAAGAAAGAAGCATCCTTGCGCTCGGTCACCTCGCCGGTCAAATCTTCCGTGTCCGTCGAAATTCCGAATCTCAGCTTCGCAACATAGGTTTTAGGCGATTCCTGCAAATATTCCACCAGGCGGGTAGCCCGTCCGATGCACAGCGGCAGAACGCCCGTCACCGCCGGATCAAGCGTTCCGGTATGCCCGATGCGCCGCTCGCGAAGCAAGCGCCGCGCTTTGGCCACGACGTCGTGCGAAGTCCAGCCGGCAGGCTTCCATATTGCAAGAACGCCCTCGCGTATCGTTTCGTTCCGGTTCATAAGCTGTCCAGCGTTTTCTGCACTTCGCCGACCACCTTCGCGATGACTTCCGGAAGCGGGTCCGTCAAACGACAGCCGGCGGCGCGGACATGGCCGCCCCCTCCGAACGCCTGGGCGACGGCCGCCACGCTCACCGTTCCCGAGGAGCGCATGCTGATCTTAACGGACTTTTCCCCGTTTTGCTTAAATAACAGCCCTACCTCGACTCCCTCGATATTGCGAGGATAGTTGACGAGTCCTTCCAAATCCTCGTTGGTCGCTCCGGTCTCTTCCAGATCCTCGGAAGTAACCCATAGCCAGGCAATTCGCTGGTCGGAGCTAAGCTCCAGACGAGACAAGCCGCGCTGCAAAATCCGCAGCTGGCCTGCCGACATCCGCTCCAGTAAATTTTCCGCCAGCTCGGGTCCGTTCACGCCGGCCTGCAGCAGCCGCGAGGCCATGGACATGACGAGAGGCGTCGTATTCGCATAGCGAAAGCCCCCCGTATCCGTCAGCAATCCCGTATAGATCGCGGTGGCTGCTGACGTGTCGGGCTCCAACTCCATGGTATCCAGCAATTCGAACAAAATTTCCGCTGTGGCGGCCGCATTGAATTTCATCAAATTCACGAGACCGAAACCGTCGTTCGTAGGATGATGGTCGATATTCAACAACTCGGCGGCCGGCGCGAACCATTGCTCTGTCCGGCCCACTCGCGCGTAATCCGCGCAATCTACGCAGATGACATTGCGGAATTTCTTCGGCGGCTCGCCTTCCAAATCCTCCAAGGAGAGAATCTCGGAGCTCTTCCACAGAAAGTGCAGCCGGGAAGGTACAGCCCCCTCGTTCAGCATCGTATACTTCTTCCCCAGCTTCTCCAACAGCCAGCCTACGACGACCGTAGAGCTGATGGCGTCGCCGTCAGGCTGGACGTGTGAAACAACGAGGAAATCGTCCCTTTCGCGAATGAACGCGGCCGCTTCCTTCAACTCTTCGGTCCACATGCCGCTCCCCTCCCTGCGAAATTTAAGACTCTAGAGCTTGCTCGTTAATCTGCTGCAGCAGCGCTTCAATGTGGCTGCCGTACGAAATCGAGCTGTCGAAGCGGAATTCGATCGCCGGCGTGTGGCGAAGCTTTACTCTTCGGCCGATCTCCGAACGCAGAAAGCCGTTCGCCCGACCGAGCGCCTTCAGCGTCTCTTCCTTCTGCTCCTCGCTTCCCAGGATGCTCAGATACACCCTGGCAAGCGATAGATCATTGGTCAAGTCTACGCCGGTCACCGTTATAAAACCGATTCGCGGGTCCTTCAGCTCCGTTTGAATGACCGTGCTGATTTCTTTCTTAATTTGCTCTCCGACCCGTCCGACTCGAAATTTGGCCATTCAGATCCCACCTTCTTGTCATGCTGTCATTACCGCTCGACAGACTCCATAATGAAGGCTTCGATAACATCGCCTTGCTGGAGATCATTGAACTTATCGAGCGTAATTCCGCATTCATAGCCTTCCGATACTTCCTTCGCGTCATCCTTGAAGCGCTTGAGGGAATCGATCTTACCCGTATAGACGACGATGCCGCCGCGCGTAAGACGCGCTTCCGCATTGCGCGCAATCTTGCCGTCCGTAACCATACAACCGGCAATCGTGCCGACCTTGGTCACCTTGAACGTCTCGCGCACCTCTGCGTGTCCGATGACCTTCTCTTTGAATACAGGATCCAGCATGCCCTTCATCGCATGCTCGATCTCTTCGATTACTTTATAGATAATCGAATGCAGGCGTACATCGACCTTCTCCTGCTCGGCAATGCCTTGCGCTCTCGGCTCCGGACGTACGTTAAAGCCGATCACGATCGCGGACGAAGCCGATGCCAGAATAATATCGGATTCCGTAATCGCGCCTACGCCGTTATAGATCGTGCGCACGCGCACGCCTTCGACTTCAATCTTCTCCAGCGAGCCCTTGAGGGCTTCCAGGGAGCCTTGAACGTCCGCTTTAAGGATGACGTTAAGCTCTTTAATATCGCCTTCCTTGATCTTGCTGAACAGATCCTCCAGCGTCACCGTCTGGTTCGCCTTCATCTGCGATTGGCGCGTCTTGATGGAACGCTTATCCGAAATCTCGCGCGCTTTGCGTTCGTCTTCGAACACCATGAACGGATCGCCCGCTTGCGGCACTTCGGTCAAGCCCGTAATTTCCACAGGCGTCGACGGTCCCGCTTCTTTGATCCGGCGGCCCCGATCGTTGGTCATCGCCCGAATCCGGCCGAAGCAATCCCCTGCAACGAAGGCATCGCCGACTTTAAGCGTACCATTCTGTACAAGAATACGAGCGACTGGCCCTTTGCCCTTGTCGAGCTCGGCTTCCATAACCGTACCGCGAGCGCGTTTGTCCGGGTTCGCCTTGTAGTCGTTCACTTCGGCGACAAGCAGAATCATCTCCAGCAAGCCGTCCAGGTTCAGCCGCTGCTTGGCAGACACTTCGACGAAAATCGTGTCTCCGCCCCACGCTTCCTGTACGAGACCGTACTCGGTCAGCTCCTGTTTGACTTTGTCCGGGTTCGCTCCAGGCTTATCGATCTTGTTCACGGCGACGATAATCGGTACGTTAGCCGCCTTCGCATGCGCGATCGCTTCTACGGTTTGCGGCATGACGCCGTCATCGGCGGCCACAACGAGAATGGTAATGTCTGTAACTTGAGCGCCGCGGGCACGCATAGTCGTGAACGCTTCATGGCCCGGCGTATCCAAGAAAGTAATCTTCTTGTTGTTGATTTCGACCTGGTACGCTCCGATATGCTGCGTAATGCCCCCTGCTTCGCCGATCGCGACTTTCGTTTCGCGGATCGCGTCCAGAAGCGTGGTTTTACCGTGGTCAACGTGACCCATGATCGTCACGACCGGAGGACGAGAAAGCAATGCATCCGGATCGTCGTTTTCTTCAATCGTCTCAAATTGTGTATCTTCAACGACAATCTTCACTTCAACCTCGACGCCGTACTCGGAAACGACGAGAAGAACCGTATCCAGATCAAGCTCTTGGTTGATGGTTGCCATAACGCCCATCATGAGAAGCTTCTTGATGACCTCAGAAGCGTCCTTATGCAGCAGCTTCGCCAGCTCGCCGACGGTCATGCTGCCCCGTACGATAACCTTCTTAGGCGTATTATCGATCTTCTCGCGCGGCGGCATATTGCTCTTGCGGGCGTTCTTTCCGCCCTTGCCCTTCGCGCTTCTGTAATTGTTTCTATCATCGAACCGACCGCCCTGATCCTTGCGCTTGCCTGCAGCGCCTTGCGGGCCGTTCCGGTTGAAATCGTCGCGACCTTTCGTGTCGCGACCGCCGCGGTTGGCCGCTGCGGAAGGCGACGGACTGCGTCCTGCGCCCAAGCCTTGACCCGGACGGCTTGCCGCGCTGCTGCTTGGACTTGGTCCGCTCTGCGGACGGTTGCCGTATCCGCCTTGACCGCCTCCGCCTTGCGGACGGTTGCCGTATCCGCCTTGACCGCTTCCGCCTTGCGGACGGTTGCCGTATCCGCCTTGACCGCCTCCGCCTTGCGGACGGTTGCCGTATCCGCCTTGACCGCCTCCGCCTTGACCGCCCTGCGGACGATTGTATCCGCCCTGGCCGCCTCCGCCTTGACCGCCCTGCGGACGATTGTATCCGCCTTGGCCGCCTCCGCCTTGCGGACGGTTGCCGTATCCGCCTTGACCGCCTCCGCCTTGGCCGCCCTGCGGACGATTGTATCCGCCCTGGCCGCCTCCGCCTTGACCGCCCTGCGGACGATTGTATCCGCCCTGGCCGCCTCCGCCTTGGCCGCCTTGCGGACGATTGTATCCGCCTTGGCCGCCTCCGCCTTGGCCGCCTTGCGGACGATTGTATCCGCCTTGGCCGCCTCCACCTTGACCGCCTTGCGGACGGTTGCCGCCATCGCGGTTGCCGTATCCGCCTTGGCCGCCTTGCGGACGGTTGCCGCCATCGCGGTTGCCGTATCCGCCTTGACCGCCTTGCGGACGGCTGCCGCCATCGCGGTTGCCGTATCCGCCTTGACCGCCTTGCGGGCGAGGCGAAGCATTCGTCTGCGACGAAGCTTGAGGAGCCGGGCTCGAAGCCGCTGGCTGTGCCGCAGGAGCGGACGGCGCCGACGGCGCTTCGCTTGCGGCCGGAGCCTCGACGCGAGGCGCCTGCTGGGCAGGAGCTTGCGGCGCTGGACGCGACTGCTGCGACGGCGGCGACTGCTGCTCGCTGGCGCCGCCGGATTGCGGACGACGCTCTGGTGCGGACGGCGCGGACGGCTTAGCGGAAGCTTGGGCCATTTTCGCCGCCGCGTTCGCTTTCACATCGCGGAAGAATTTCTCTACCGCGCCTGTCATCCCGTCTTCCATGACGCTCATGTGGTTGTTGACGGGCATGTTCATTCTCTTAAGAATCGTGATGACTTCCTTGCTGCTCATATTAAGATGCTTTGCATATTCGTAAACTCTAAGCTTATCCTTGTTATCCGTTTGATCTTGCTTACTCAATATTGTCCACCTCCGAGTGATGATTCCAACCGGCGGCCAGCATATCGGCGAATCCTCGTTCCGTTACCGCGAATAATACGCGTTCAGGCTTGCCTACCGCTGATCCCAGTTCGAATCGCGTAAAACCGACTAACAAAGGTATTCCGTAACTATTGCATTTATCCGTAATCTTCTTCTTCGTATTGTCCGAAGCGTCTCCAGCGAGCAAGACAAGCTTGGCTTCGCCGGATCTCACCGCCTTCAGCACGATCTCTTCGCCGCTGATCAGCTTGCCCGCCCTCATGGCAAGACCTAGGCGGGACAACGCCTTATTGCTCGTCGTCATCGGCTTGCAGCTCCTTGTTTGCCTGGAATTCCTCTTCCACTTGAATGAAATCGGACTCCAGACGATCATAGATTTCCGCGTCGACCGGCGTCTTCAAGGCCCGTTCGAAAGCCTTGGACTTCTTCGCCAGCTTAAAGCAGGAAACCTTGCCGCACAGATAGGCCCCGCGTCCGGGCTTCTTGCCGCCGAGATCGATCTGGATGTCTCCTGACGGGGAACGAACGATGCGAATAAGCTCCTTCTTCGGCATCATTTCCTGGCATGCTACGCACTTGCGCTGCGGGATTTTCCTTGTTCTCACGGCGATCCCCCTCAATCGATGGATACGCTGTCCTGGTGCATCGTCGCCCCGGTCGATTTCGGACGACCGTACTCTTGCTCCGCCTGCGTCTCGCTCTTGATATCGATTTTCCACCCTGTCAGCTTGGCAGCCAAACGAGCGTTCTGGCCCTTGATGCCGATCGCGAGGGAAAGCTGGTAATCCGGCACGATCACGCGCGCCATCTTCTCGGCTTCAAATACGATGACTTCCAGCACCTTGGACGGGCTGAGCGCATTCGCGACATACTCGTCAATGGCCTCCGACCAGCGCACGATATCGATCTTCTCGCCTTTAAGCTCCGTGACGATCGATTGCACGCGGGTTCCCCTCTGCCCGACGCAGGAGCCGACCGGATCGACTTCCTCGTTGCGGGAGTATACGGCAATCTTCGAACGAAAGCCCGCCTCGCGCGCAACCGAGCGAATTTCCACGGTGCCGTCGAATATTTCCGGAACCTCCAGCTCGAACAATCGCTTCAACAAGCCCGGATGCGTACGGGACAGGATGATTTGCGGGCCTTTGCTCGTATTCTCGACCTTCGTGATGAAGGCCTTGACGCGATCTCCCTGCTTGAACTTGTCGGTCGGCATCAGCTCCGTTAAGGGCAATGCCGCTTCCACCTTGCCGAGATCGACGTACAGATTGCGCAGATCCATCCGTTGAATGATGCCCGTTACGATGTCTTGCTCCTTGTCTACGAAAGCATGGTAGATGAGCCCGCGCTCCGCTTCGCGGATACGCTGCGTCACGACCTGCTTGGCCGTCTGGGCCGCGATGCGTCCGAAGTCGCGAGGAGTAACCTCGATCTCGGCAATGTCGTCGATCTGGTAGTGCGGATTAATCGCCCTGGCCGCTTCCAGGGAAATCTCCAGCCGCGGATCCAGAACCTCTTCCACGATCGTTTTGCGAGCGTAGACTTTAATAAGGCCCGTTGTCCGATTGATGTCAACGCGAACGTTCTGCGCCGTATTAAAGTTACGTTTGTAGCTGGAGATAAGTGCCGCTTCGATAGCTTCGATCAGAACATCCTTGCTGATGCCCTTTTCTCGCTCGATTTCGGACAGCGCCTCGATAAACTCCATGCTCATAGCTACCTAATTCCTCCTCAATGTGCGACATAGCCGGCAGCCTCGGGCGCCGAAAACGTCACCGTTCTCAAATGGATTAGAAAACAATGGCCAACCTGGCGGTGGCCACTTTATCGTAAGGGATGGCCTGCTTGCGGCGTCCGATCGTTACGATCATCGTCGTTCCGTCGAATTCGTCCAGCCGTCCTTCAAACTCTTTAGCCCCGCCGATCTTCTCGTAAGTGGTTACGAATACATGCTTGCCGACAGACTTCGCGACATCTTCCGGCCGCTTGAGCGGGCGTTCCGCGCCCGGAGAGCTGACTTCCAGAAAATACGCGTCCTCGATCGGGTCCAGCTCATCGAGCTTAACGCTGATGAATTCGGAAAAACGGCCGCAATCGTCAATATCGATGCCGCCTTCCTTATCTACGTAAATACGCAAAAACCAGTTGCTGCCCTCTTTTACGTATTCCACGTCCACCAGTTCCAACCCGTTCTCCTCCAGGAAAGAGGTCGCGCAGTTTTCCACGATGGATTTGATTTGCGGTGAATTCAATAAGGTATACCTCCCGATGTTCCAAATGGATGGCCGCAGCCTTCGCAACCGCAAAGACCCGCAGACAAAACGGAAAGAGTGGGTTTCCCCACTCTTCTGCAGACAGTGTTATCCACATGATTACCAAAACTAATATAACATAACCTTACAGCCGCTGGCAACTACTACTTTCCATGTCTGACGGCCGCACTCGCCTAGAACAGCATAAGCTGATTGGATTCCGGCAGCCCCCGGAAAGTGCCGAGTCCAGACAGCACCTCCACGATCGTCTTGCTCGCCCGAGAGCGCTGCTGGAAGTCCTCGATCGACAGGAAATCTCCCTCTTCTCGCGAAGCCGCGATATTGCGCGCCGCATTCTCCCCGACGCCCGCGATCGCGCCGAAAGGCGGTATCAGGCTGTCTCCGTCCACAATGAAGCGGGTCGCTTCCGAACGATAGAGATCGATCGACTTGAATTTGAAGCCCCGTGCGGTCATCTCCAGCCCCATCTCCAGAATGGAGATCATGTTCTTCTCCTTCGTCGTGGCCTGGAAGCCTTTCCCTTCGATCTCGATCAGCATCTTGAGAATCGCGTCATAGCCCTGGCAGAACAATTCGACATCGAAGTCTCCGGCGCGTACCGTATAGTATGTCGCATAATAATGGATCGGATAATAAAGCTTGAAAAATGCAGTCCGGACAGCCGAGATGACGTAGGCGGCCGCGTGAGCTTTCGGGAACATGTACTCGATGCGCAGGCAGGAATCAATGTACCACTGGGGCACCTTGCAGCGCTTCATTTCGTCGATCCATTCCGGGGTCAAGCCCTTGCCCTTACGAACGCTCTCCGTAATCTTGAACGCCAGCGAAGCGTCCATGCCCGCCTTGTAAATAAGGAATAGCATAATATCGTCGCGGCAGCCGATTACCGTCTTGATCGTACAGGTATTGTTCTTGATCAGCTCCTGCGCGTTGCCAAGCCATACGCCCGTTCCGTGCGACAAGCCTGAGATTTGCAGCAGATCGGCGAAGGTCGACGGCTTCGTTTCCTCCAGCATCTGGCGGACGAACCGCGTTCCCATCTCCGGCACCCCGAAGGTCGCCACGGGCGAGCGGATCTGCTGCGGCGTTACGCTGAGCGCCTCCACGGAGTTGAACAAGCTCATGACCTTCGGATCGTTCATCGGAATCGTGGTCGGATCAACGCCGGTCAAGTCTTGCAGCATGCGCATCATCGTCGGGTCGTCGTGTCCCAGAATATCGAGCTTGAGCAGGTTGGCGTCGAAGGCATGGTAGTCAAAATGGGTCGTTTTCCACTCGGCGTTCACATCGTCGGCGGGATATTGAACCGGCGTGATGTCCTCCACCTCAATATAATCCGGCACGACGACAATGCCTCCGGGATGCTGGCCGGTGCTGCGCTTCACGCCCGTGCAGCCGGCAGCAAGCCGATTCAGCTCCGCCCCGCGCCAGGACTTGCCATGCTCTTCCTCATATTTCTTGGTGAAGCCGTAAGCGGTTTTCTCCGCTACCGTACCGATCGTACCGGCGCGAAACACGCTTTTCTCTCCGAACAGCACCTTCGTATAGTTGTGCGCATGAGGCTGGTATTCGCCCGAGAAGTTCAAGTCGATATCGGGAACCTTATCTCCCTTAAATCCGAGGAACGTCTCGAACGGAATATCCTGCCCCTCTCCCCGCATGTTCGAATCGCAATGCGGACAGCGCTTGTCCGGCAAGTCGAAGCCGCTCGGCACGCTGCCGTCGAGAAACCATTCGCTGTGCTTGCACTCCGGATTGCGGCACAAGTAATGCGCAGGAAGCGGGTTGACTTCGGATATTCCCAGGAACGTAGCCACGACCGAGGAACCGACCGAGCCCCGCGAGCCGACGAGATAGCCGTCCTGATTGGACTTCTTGACGAGCCGTTCCGAGATCAGGTAGTTCGCCGAAAATCCGTATTTGATAATCGGCACGAGCTCCTTCTCCAGCCGGGCCGTGACAACCTCCGGCAGTTCCTCCCCATACATCCCGCGCGCCGTGGCGTAACAGGTATTGCGAATTTCCTCGTCGGCCCCTTCGATGATCGGCGTATACAACTCGTCCGGGAACATCTTGAATTCCTCGAAGCGATCGGCCAGCGCCGATGTTTGGGTCACGACGACCTCGTAGGCCTTCTCGCTTCCGAGGAACTGAAAAGCCTCCAGCATTTCCGACGTCGTGCGAAAGTGGGCGTCGGGCTTTTTCTGATCCTTCAGCGGGCTAAATCCGGTGATGCCGTGAATCGTGATGTCGCGGAAGATTTTCTCTCGCGGCTGAAGATAATGAACATTCCCTGTCGCAATGACCGGCTTGACCAGCTTCTCCCCAAGTCTGACGATCCGCCTTAAGGCTTCCTCCAGCGCGCTGCGGCTGGCCACCAAGCCCTTATCCAGCAGATGCATGTAGAAGTCGAGCGGCTGAATCTCCAGCACGTCGTAGAAGGCGGCGATCTCCTCCGCTTCCTCTATCGACTTGTTCAGCACAGTCTCGAACAGTTCTCCCTTCTCGCAGCCGGATACGATAAGCAGCCCTTCCCGATGCTCGATCAGCTTGCTCTTCGGAATGCAGGCGACCCGGTGGAAATATTCGGTGTGCGACAAGGAAATGAGCTTGAACAGGTTTTTTTTGCCGACGGCGTTAAGCGCATAGATACAGCAGTGAAACGGCCGGGTCGTTTTCCAGCTTTTGTCGTTCAATCCGTTCAGCGCGTGCAGCTCGTTAATTCCGCGGGCTTGCGTCTCCTTGAGCAGGCCGACCAGAATGCCCCCGAGCGCGATCGTATCGTCGATCGCCCGGTGATGGTTTTCCAGAGAGACCTTATACAAGGCCGCCAGCGTATTCAAACGATGGTTTTTCATCGTCGGATGCAGGAACCGTGCCAATTCAAGCGTATCCAGCGCCGGATTTTCGACCGGCGGAAGGCCCAGCTGCTTGCAGGAGTGCTGGATAAAGCCGACATCGAAGCGGGCGTTGTGCGCGACTAGCACCGCATCTCCGACAAACTCGATAAACTCCTTAAGCTTCGGCTCCAGCTCCGGCGCATCTCGCACCATATCGTCGGTAATGTTCGTCAATTGCTGAATGTTATAGGGAATCGGCTCATGCGGATTGACGAATGTCTCGAACCGGCCGATCTCTTGGCCGTCTCGCATCTTGATGCCCGCAAGCTCGATGATCTTGTTATCGGTGACCGACAGTCCGGTAGTCTCGATATCGAACACGACATATTCGGCATCGGACAATGTCTGCTCCCTCGGCTGAATGACCATGCCGACCCCATCGTTGACCACGTTGGCTTCGACGCCATACAGCACCTTGATGCCATGCTTCTTCGCCGCTTTCGCCGCATCGGGGTAGCATTGGACATTCCCGTGGTCGGTGACCGCAACAGCCTTGTGGCCCCACTTTGCCGCCGTCTTGATGTAAGCGTCCACCGGAGCGATCGCATCCATCGTGCTCATCGTCGTGTGCAGGTGGAACTCCACCCGCTTCTCCTCCGCCGTGTCCTTCGGCTCCGGAGGAGAGACCACCTCGCGAATGTCGTTCGGAAACATGACCAGCTCCGGCGGATTGAGGAAGCGATCGTACTCGACTTTGCCCCGCATCTTCACCCATTTGCCGTTCGCCAGCAAGCTCAGCATCTTGACATCCTCTTTGTTCTTGCCGAAAATCTTGATCGACAGCGAGTCGGTAAAGTCCGTAATAGAGCATGTGAACAACGTGCTGCCCGTTCGCAGCTCCTTCGTCTCCAGCCCGAAGATCACCCCTTGCACGGTAATCTTCTTCTCCTCCTCGACAATTTCCTGAATCGGCACCGGCGGCTCCTTGATCTCATAGCCGTGCTGAAGCACTTGGGGCGCTTCGCCCTGCTCCGCCGGAGCCTCTTCCCTTGCGCTTGCCATCATCAGCTCAATCGCGGCGCGGTTTTCCTCTTCGATCTTTTGCGTAAATTCATTGTACGTATCGGGCTTGGACTCGCCTACCGCCAGCTTAACTCGGCAGGAGCGCAAGAAGCGCTCCTCAAAATATTTGGCCGCCTGCACGTCGATCTCTTTTTTGCGGGCCAGCCCCAGATTCGTCTCGTTCAGCAGAGCGACGGTCAACAGGTCTCCATCCGCCGCGACGTCCGCTTTGGCCAACCAACCGTTCACGGAAGCAACCTCCTGCTGCATGCGCTCCACGAAGGACTGCCAGTACTCTTTGACGATGCTGTCCGTCGACACCTCAGGTCCGTAATTCACAATCAAGCCAATCTCCGCGACATGACCGAGCTTAGCCTTTACCCGCTCGTTTAAACCTATGTAAATCGCTCTTGGAAGCAAAAGGCTTTTGCCGATATAGATCGTCCACTGCTTGCGAGTGCGGCTGACTTCCACTTTCTCGATATGGCCGTCCCGAAAATGCTGCCCCAGCCATTCGGTAGGCAGCTCGGCCTGCTGAAGCAGCACCTCGAACCGTTTGCGTTGCTCTTCCGTCGGCTGCATCCCCACATCCCTTTCCTCGCATCGTTGCCTTGAAATACAAAAGCTTCCGTGAATAAGGCCGGCACGGAGTTAAGCCGCGTCCGGACACCGTCTTCAATCAGAAGCTGACGTTGCGCTTTCTATTATTCTACCTGAACGCTACCGAACCAGCAATAGAATCCGCATTGGAAAAAGCGACCCCTTCCGCCCGCCGAAGGCGCAAAAAAGCCGCGAGCGGCATCCTGCCGCCGCCCGCGGCTCTTGCACAAGCTTGAATTGCCTAATAGGCTCTCGCGAATACGACCGTATGCTCAGCCGCATCTCCGCAAACGAGGCATTTCGTTTTCTTCTCCGCCGGCTCGAACGGAATGTTGCGGCTCGTTGCTCCCGTCTCTTCCTTCACTTGCTTCTCGCAAGCGTCCGACCCGCACCAGCCGGCCAAGGCGAAGCCTCTCTTCTCCTCCATGGCCGCTTTGTACTCGTCCAGCGTCTCCACGGAAAAAAAGTTATCCTTCTGGAAGGAGAGCGCGCGCTCATACATATCCGCGTGGATTTGCTCCAGCAGCGCCTGCACCTCCGCGACCAGGTTATCGAGAGCCACCGATTTTTTCTCGCCGCTCACGCGGGAGACAAGCACGCATTGGCCGTTCTCCAGATCGCGGGGCCCAAGCTCAAGACGTACGGGAATGCCGCGCATCTCGTACTCGTTAAACTTCCAGCCCGGAGATACGTCGGCACGGTCGTCGACGCGAACGCGAATGCCTGCGGCCTTCAATTGCGCGTAGAGCTCGTCCGTCTTGCCGATGACGACCTCGCGGGTTTTCGGCGGACCGATCGGAATCATCACGACTTGAGTCGGCGCAACCTTAGGCGGCATCACAAGGCCGCGATCGTCGCCGTGGACCATAATGAGGGCGCCGATCAATCGCGTGCTCACGCCCCAGGAAGTCGTATGGCAATATTGCTGCGTATTCTCGCGATCCAGATACTTGATATCGAAGGCGACCGCGAATTTCGTGCCGAGATAATGCGACGTGCCCGCTTGAACCGCGCGTCCGTCCTTCATCATCGCTTCGATGGAGAAGGTGTCGACCGCGCCGGCGAAGCGCTCCGAAGGCGTCTTCTGCCCCTGGATGACCGGAATGGCCAGAACGTTCTCTACGAAATCCGTATAGACGTTCAGCATCTGCATCGTTTCCTTGCGGGCATCCGCCTCATCCTCATGCGCCGTGTGCCCTTCCTGCCACAAAAATTCGCTTGTTCTCAGGAAAGGAAGCGTCCTTTTCTCCCAGCGAACGACGTTCGCCCATTGGTTGATCAGCAAAGGAAGATCGCGGTAAGAATTAATCCATTTGGCATACATATGACCGAACATCGTCTCCGACGTCGGGCGGATCGCCAGCTTCTCTTCCAGCTGCTCGCCGCCCGCTTCGGTGACGAAAGGCAATTCGGGATTAAAGCCTTCAACGTGCTCCTTCTCCTTCGTGAAGAAGCTCTCGGGGATGAACAGCGGGAAATAAGCGTTACGGTGGCCCGTGTCCTTAAAGCGACGATCCAGCTCCCTCTGCATGTTCTCCCATAGCTCGTAGCCGTCAGGCCGGAACACGATGCAGCCGCGAACCGGCGAATAGTCCATCAGCTCCGCTTTTTTAATGACATCGATATACCAACGGGAGAAATCCTCGCCCTGAGGCGTAATCTCCGTTACGAATCCTTTATCCTTCGACATGATGATCCTCCAACTCCCAGCATAGGCTTACGAAGCGCGTTTCATAAGAAACGCTTGTAACCGACTTAATTTCTAACCAATCCTACAATATCGTTATAAGTAACGACAACCATTAACAGCATAAGCATCGCGAAGCCGACTAAGTGCACCATGCTTTCGCGGCTCGGATCGATCGGCTTGCCGCGGATCGCCTCAAGACCGAGAAAGAGCAGTCGGCTGCCATCCAGCGCAGGTATCGGGAGCAAGTTGAATATCCCGAGGTAGAGACTTAAGATGCCCGCCCACAGCGTGAGCTGCGGCAATCCTTGCTTGGCGATCTCCACGGTTACCTGGGTCGTTTTGACCGGCCCGGCCAGATCGTCCAGCTTGAATTCCCCGAAGATCAGCTTGCGGAAGCCTTCGAATATGCGCTCTGTCATCTGAACCATCGTGCTTCCGGCATAGCGAATCGTTTCCCCGACCCCTGGCTGCCGCATTTCGCCGGAAGGATAGATGCCGATCTTCCCGGTTTTCGCATCAGGCGTAACTTTAATCGGGAGCTCGACCCCATTGCGATCCACGATGAGATTCAGGCTTTTGCCGGCGGAAGCGTTAATCTTGTCGACGAACGCGTTCAGATCGCCGGTCATGGTCTCCCCGTTGATCGACTTGACCCAGTCGCCTTTCTGCAAGCCGGCCTCGTCTGCCGGCGCATCGGCGACGACATCCGAGATAAGCACCTTGGTCGAATTCTCCACCGGAACGCCTTGAAGAACCAGGAACGTCGCGAACAGGACAAACGCGAGCAGGAAATTCATGAACGGTCCCGCGAAGATCGACAGCGCCCGCTGACCGACGGTTTTATTCCCGAACTGGCGATCTGACGGGGCGATTTGCGTCTCTCTTCCCCTCGCCACTATCTGGGCCTGCGGATGAACGGAATACCGTTCAATTTCCCCGTCCACGTCGATCGTGATATACAGCTCTCTCTCCAGATCGAGAGACTTCACTTCCCCGCGCAGCACTCCGGAGCGTTCATCCAGCCGATCCAGGTAAAGCCGGGAAACCTTGTCCTCCTTGTTGATGCGCAACGCAAGCGTCTGCCCCGGCTGCACCTCGACGATCTCGGGGTCCTCGCCGGCCATTCTCACGAAGCCCCCTATCGGAAGCAGCCGCAGCGTATAGCGGGTTTCCCCCCGCTTGATCGAGAACAGCTTCGGCCCGAAGCCGATCGCGAACTCGCGCACGAGAATGCCCGCCCGTCGAGCGAAATAGAAGTGCCCCCACTCATGCAAGGAGACCAGCAGAAAGAACATCAGTATGATCAGCAGCGCTATCTGTAAATTTTCCATCCTTCCAACCCCTTTGCGAATCAGCGACAGTCCCGGGCTTGGCCCGGCAAGACTGATCTTAGATTAACATTATTCTCCGAGCCGTTACAAGAGAATACCTCTGCGGGGGTTAACGGAAGGCTTCCGCTTCCATGCGCGCCCAGGCATCCGTCTCCAGAATCGCTTCAAGGCTTGGCGCGGCAACCCGTTGATGCTTGCCCAGCACACGCTCAATCGTCTCTTCGATCGCAAGGAAGGGAATATCGCCCTTGAGGAACCGTGCGACCGCGACCTCATTGGCCGCGTTGTACACGGTCGTCGCCGTGCCGCCCATGCGACCGGCCTCGTAGGCCAATCTCAAGCAAGGATACCGCTCAAAGCTCATCGGCTTGAAATTCAGGCTCCCGTGCTGAAGCAAGTCCAGCGCAGAGGCCGGCGACGCGGTCCGCTCGGGGTAAGTCAGCGCATATTGGATCGGAACCCGCATATCCGGATTGCCCAATTGGGCCATGACGCTTGTATCCACGAATTCGACCATGGAATGCACGATGCTTTCGGGATGCAGGATGACATCAATCTGCTCGTAAGCAAGGTCGAACAGCCAGTGGGCTTCAATAACCTCCAGGCCCTTATTCGCCATGGTCGCGGAATCAATTGTGATCTTGGCCCCCATGCTCCAATTGGGATGCTTCAAGGCATCCTCCACCGTGACGTTGCGAAGCTGCTCGCGACCGAGATGACGGAAGCTGCCGCCTGAAGCGGTGAGCATGATCCGCTTAATCGTTTTCGCACTTTCGCCGTTCAGGCATTGAAAGATCGCCGAGTGCTCGCTGTCCACGGGCAGAATCGAGACTCCCTTTTCCTTCGCGCGCCGCATGACAAGATGCCCTGCCGTTACGAGCGTCTCCTTGTTTGCCAGACCAATGTTCGCGCCCGCCTCAATGGCCGCCAGCGTCGATGTCAGTCCCAGGCTTCCAACCAGGGCGCAGACGACATAATTCGCCCCGGATTCGCCCGCGATTTGCTTAAGCCCCTCTTCGCCGTGTACGACCGAAATGTCCGCAGGCACCTCTGCCCGAACCCGGCTCGCCAGCTCGGCATTGCCGGCGGACACCCATTTCGGCCGGAATTGCCGAACCTGCTCCAGCAGCAGGGGAATATTGTTCCCTGCGGCCAGCCCGACGACCTCGTACTCCTCCGGGCGGCGGGAGACGACATCCAACGTCTGGGTGCCGATTGAACCCGTGCTTCCGAGTACGGCAATCTTCTTCATAGTCAACCTCCGCTTGCTCTTATCTTTATGTCGTAACGGGCAAGATTATCCTGCAAGCAGGCCAAGCAAATGCACAATCGGAAATACGATCAGCCAGCTGTCCATTCGGTCAAGCACGCCGCCGTGGCCCGGCAGCAGGTTTCCGGAGTCTTTAACTCCCCTGAAGCGCTTGTAGGCGGATTGGATAAGATCGCCCAATTGCCCGGCTACTGCGGCCGTCAGTCCGATCAGGGCGGCTTGTCCATAGCCAAGCCATTCCGGCCGGACAGAGGCAAAGATCAGACCGACTCCGACGGCGATCAGCAGCCCACCGAGCGCGCCTTCGATCGTCTTGTTCGGGCTGATCGACGGCCACAGCTTGGTTTTGCCGATCGCTTTGCCCACGAAATAAGCGCCGGCATCCGAAGCCCAGATGCAGGCGAACGTGAGAGCGGACCAGAAGATGCCATGCTCCAGCTCCCGCGTAACCGCCATGTAGTGAAAGCCGGTTCCCACGTAGATCGCGCCGAGAAACATGACGCTGGCATGCTCAAGCTGTATACGATTCTTACTAAGAACGGTTCCGCTAAGCAGAATAAACATCAATAGCCATGCCGTCGCCTCGAAGGAAGGCAGCTTCCAGTCGAAAGGCAGCTGCGGCAGGGCGATCAGAAGAACGGCGGCAAACCCGATAAGTACATCAAGACGCGTCCATGCCTGTCCATTCAATCTGGCAAACTCCCAGTACCCGATAAGCGCCAGCAGCAGGAGAAGACCGGAATAATACCAGCCTCCCGCCGCCAGCAAGCCCACGAAGGCTGCGCCCGCAACGACGCCGGTTACAATTCTCTGACCCACGCTGTCACAGCCCCCCATAACGGCGCGCTCGCCGCTGATATTCTCTTATGGCATCATAGAAATGCCGGTCGCTGAATTCCGGCCAATACACATCCGTGAAGCAGAATTCGCTGTATGCAAGCTGCCATAACATGAAGTTGCTCAGCCTCAGTTCGCCGCTCGTGCGAATAAGCAAATCCGGGTCCGGCAAGCCGCTGGACAGCAGCAGCCGCTCGAAATCGCTCTCCTGCAGCGTATTCGGGTCCAGCTTGCCGGCAGCGGATTGTCTAGCCAGCTCCTTGACCGCTTCCATCATCTCGTGTCTGCTTCCATAATTGAGTGCGAAGTTCAAGATAAGTCCGGTATTATTCGCAGTCTGACGAACGGCCGCTTCCACTGCGGACACCGTATGAGCGGGCAGATGGTCGCGAATGCCCATCATTTTGACCTGAACGTTGTTTTCGATCAATTCCTGCAGCTCCAGCGACAGAAACTCCTGCGGAAGCTTCATCAAGAAGTCGACCTCCGCCTTGGGACGCTTCCAGTTTTCCGTAGAGAAGGCATAGAGCGTCAGCACCTCGACCCCGATCCGGTCGGCGGCTTTCGTGATCCGCTTGACGGCCTTCATGCCGTTATGATGACCGGCTATGCGAGGAAGTCCCCTCTCCTTGGCCCACCGGCCGTTGCCATCCATAATGATAGCCACGTGCCTCGGAATATTGTCTCCCGACGGGATTTCGTCCCCCCCGGACATCGTTTGTCGTCTGCCCTCTTCCGCTTTCCCTTCGGAGCGCGGCTTACGGAGCCACTTATCGAACAACCCCATCGTTCTTCCCCCTAGTAGCGGCAACGCTCACCCTGTAGCTAGTCAAAAGAGAATAAACCCCACCTTGCGGAGGGGTCATGCGCTTACGCTTTAGACTTCCATGATTTCTTTTTCCTTGGCCGCCAAAATTTTATCCACTTCAACGACATAACGATCTGTCAGCTTCTGAACGTCGTCCTGGTGGCGACGAGACTCGTCCTCGGAAATTTCGCCTTTTTCTTTTTTCTTGATTTCATCATTCGCGTCGCGGCGAATGTTGCGAATCGCCACCTTCGCCTCTTCTCCGAATTTCTTCGTCGATTTGGCCAGTTCCGAGCGGCGCTCCTCAGTCAGAGGCGGAATGTTCAAGCGGATAATCGAGCCGTCGTTCGCTGGAGTCAGCCCCAGGTCGGACTTCTGAATCGCTTTTTCGATCGCGGACAATGCCGTTTTGTCCCAAGGCGTAATAATAATCGTGCGAGAATCCGGGGTATTGATGGCCCCCATCTGATTAATCGGCGTAGCCGTGCCATAGTATTCGGCCTGTACACGGTCCAGCATCGCAGCAGAAGCGCGGCCGGCTCTCAGCGTGAGGAGGTCGCGTCTTAGCGCGCCCAAAGCTTTTTCCATGCGTTCTTCGGCGTCCTTCTTGATTCCTTGCGGCATTAGTCCATGCTCCCCTTTACAATCGTGCCGATTTTCTCGCCCATGACGGCACGTTTAATATTTCCCTTCTCCGTAATAGCGAATACGAGAAGCGGGATGTTGTTATCCATACATAGCGATGATGCGGTCGAATCCATCACTCCGAGGTTTTTGTTTAGCACGTCCATATAAGTAAGCTGTTCGTATTTCTCTGCACTGGCATCTTTGAAAGGATCCGCGCTATATACGCCGTCGACCTTGTTCTTGGCCATCAGAATCACTTCTGCTTCGATCTCAGCCGCTCGAAGCGCCGCAGTCGTATCCGTGGAGAAGAATGGATTGCCCGTTCCCGCCGCGAAGATCACGACGCGTCCCTTCTCCAGATGCCGAATCGCGCGCCTGCGAATATAGGGCTCGGCAATCTGCTGCATGGCGATCGACGTCTGCACCCGGCTGGGAACGTCCATCTGCTCCAGCGCATCCTGCAGGGCCAAGGAGTTCATAACCGTAGCCAGCATCCCCATGTAGTCCGCTGTCGCGCGATCGATCCCCTTCTGACTGCCTGCGATTCCGCGCCAGATGTTGCCGCCTCCGCATACGATCGCTACCTCGACGCCCAGCTCGATCACTTCCTTGATCTGCTCGGCAATCGACAGGATCGTCGTCGCATCGATTCCGTAACCATTATTGCCAGACAGCGACTCGCCGCTCACCTTTAATACCACGCGTTTATAAACGGGACGTTCCAACGTTTTGTACCTCCAGCATGCTTATAGTCAAATAAAAACGGCTTCGCCGTCCATTGGTGCGGCGGCACACGTTTCGTACCGTGCTATCAGATATGTATAAGGATGTCCGCAGCTTATACTTTCTGATCGGTTAAAATAGCCCCACAAAGCGACGTCCTGGCTTTACTGCCGACTCTTGTACTTTGCGGGGACCCCGGAACTCGCTAAATCCTTAAAAAAGAGGGAACACGCCGTGTTCCCGAAAGGGTAAAGCTTATTGGTTGACTTGCGCCATAACCTCTTCAACGAAGTTGTCCACTTTTTTCTCCAAGCCTTCGCCAAGCTCGAAGCGAGCGAATCTGCGGATGGAGATTTTTTCGCCGATAGCGGCGATTTTTTCGTTCAGAAGCGTTGTGATCGTTTTATCTTGATCCTTCACGAACACTTGCTCCATGAGGCAGTTTTCCTCATAGTACTTGTTCATGCGGCCTTCGACCATTTTGTCGACGATTTTCTCCGGCTTGCCTTCGTTAAGCGCCTGATTGCGGAGAATTTCCTTCTCCTTGTCCAGCTCAGCTTGGGAAACCTCTTCGCGGGACAGGAACTTAGGATTAGCAGCTGCGATTTGCATTGCGATGTCTTTAACGAAAGCGCGGAATTGCTCGGTTTTGCCTACGAAGTCCGTTTCGCAGTTGACTTCGACGAGAACGCCGATCCGTCCGCCTGCGTGGATGTAAGATTCGACAACGCCTTCAGTCGCAACGCGATCGCCTTTCTTGGCAGCCGCCGCAAGACCTTTCTCGCGGAGCAGCTCGCCCGCTTTCGTCAAGTCGCCGTTCGCTTCCTCCAACGCTTTTTTACAATCCAACATGCCTGCTCCGGTTCTTTCGCGAAGCGTTTTAACGTCTGCTGCATTTATAGCCATGGGGACTCCTCCTGAATATGCGCTCCCGACGCCTTCAAGCGCAAGGGATGCCGTCTTGTTTTTTTGGAAAAAAAGGGCGGTGAGAAGATTTACTTCTGACCCCCCTTTGGTTGTGTGTATGAAGGTCGTTCAATTAGCCGATTAGGCGGTTGTTTCTTCGCCTTGGCGAGCTTCGATAATCGCGTCAGCCATTTTTGCCGTCAGCAATTTGACAGCGCGGATAGCGTCATCGTTACCAGGGATTACGTAATCGATCTCGTCCGGATCGCAGTTCGTGTCAACGATGCCCACGATTGGAATACCCAGCTTGCGTGCTTCCGCAACCGCAATACGCTCCTTGCGAGGATCGATGATGAACAGCGCGTCAGGCAGTCTGCGCATATTTTTAATGCCGCCAAGGAACTTCTCAAGGCGCTCTTTTTCTTTGCGAAGGATGATAACTTCTTTCTTAGGCAGCACTTCAAACGTGCCGTCTTGTTCCCACTTCTCAAGCTGGTGCAGACGGTCCGTACGCTTCTGAATCGTGGAGAAGTTCGTAAGCGTACCGCCGAGCCAGCGTTGGTTGATGTAATATTGACCGCTGCGCTCCGCTTCTTCTTTAACGGAATCTTGAGCTTGCTTCTTCGTTCCTACGAACAGCATTGTTCCGCCGTTCTCGCCGAGTTGACGCACGAAATTGTATGCCTCGTCAACCTTTTTAACCGTTTTTTGCAAATCGATAATGTAAATGCCGTTACGTTCAGTAAAGATGTACTTATCCATTTTCGGGTTCCAACGACGTGTTTGGTGACCGAAATGCACCCCTGCTTCAAGCAGCTGCTTCATGGAAATGACTGCCATCTTCCTGCACCTCCTAGTGGTTTTTGGTGAATCTCCGCCGCTTCTCGCCTTTTTCGTCAAAACTCTCCCAACTGATGAAGAGCACCCTTGCCGAAATTGAAAAGCGTGTGTTTTTTACACCGAAAAATACTATACCATATCGACAAGCATGATGCAATGCTCATTGATTATATTCTTCAGAAACGACGCTTAGGCTTGCTTGCTGCTACTTCTTGCGGACCAGCTCGTCCATAATTTCCTGGTAGGTAGCGTTGTCCGGGAAAACGGCCATGCCTACCTTAAGCTTCTTGGAGATCGACTTCGCCCGGTTCACAAAGTCCTTGGAGTCTTCCACGAGCCCCAGCTTCTCCAGCTCATCGCCTACCTCGGTCAACGTCATTCGATACTTCACGTACAACTGAACGGTTTTAGGCTCCGGCGCTTCGGCTGCCGGCGAGGCTTCCGGCTCCTGCCGATCGGTCGATTCAGGCGGAGAATCCGTTCCGGACGCCGGCGATGGCGCCGGATCAGGCTGAGCCGACTCGCTCTCCCCGTTCTGGCCGTCTTCCTCCCCTTGCTGCGGACGATTCTGCGCGACTGCTTCCTCAATGCGGGCGTTCAGCTCGTCCTCCGACAACAGGAGCAGCCCCGATCTCTTCGCTTCGGCGCTCAGCTGCTCCGTCGAGAACGGCTCTATCGCCACTGCCCGCTCCTGATCCTGAGCGAACAGTATGACCTGCAGCATAGATGCGCCAACAACCATGCCTATGCCCAAGCCCATCAGCCAGCTACGATATTTACGCATGATGCCGCTCCTCTCGACGGGCCAACTGCAAGATCAATTGCACCTCGCCCTTGTTCAAACCCAACGCTTTCGCGATTTGCTCGATGGACCTGCCTTTGTCATGCAGGCCGAGCAATTCGGAGTAACGAGCGCGGATCGTAGTCGGCGGATGCGCGGGCTGATCGACAGACTCCGGCTCGGCAGAAGCCTCTGCCGCTGCGTTCAAGCCGTTCGGGGCTGTCTCCTGCGGATTCGAAAGGTTATCGCTTAGCATTGGCTGCGCTGCATGGGGCATTTCGCTTTCCGGGGCAGACTTTATTAGGGGGATCGCATTCTCCGATCGGGGCTCTGCAGACATCGTCGAACTCGCGGACTGCTCCGACCACTTCTTCATTTGCCTTTCCATATCGACAATGCGATCGCCCAGCTTCTCAACCGTCTCGTCATGCTCTCGCTTGAATTTCGCAACGGCATCGAACAATTCGCGATTCTCGGCTTCCAAATCCTCCAATAGCTGATTGTAAGCCTCTTCGCTGACAAATTCCTGCTTCGGACCCCCTGCTGCCGTCTTCGGCATCATCCAGGCCAATCCGAAGATAGCCGCGCCGAACATTACGATGTAAAGCCAAGGTCCCACACCTCATTCTCCTCTCCTGCCGAGCCTAAACGCAATCAGCCCATAAAATCGATATGTTTCCCTTTATAGGGATGCTCGGACAGCTTGCGCTCTTCCTCGGTCTGCTCTTGGGACGACTTGGATGAAGAGGAGTTCTGCTTGTTCCGTTGTCGCGGCTGGCGTTCCGATATCGTCTCGTTCGAGGCGGATTCGGTCTTCGCGCTTCTTGTCGCGTTCTGCTCCGCGGTCTTCATCGCCTGTTGAGCGAGCAAAGACTGCTCCGTAGCCGAACGCTGCTGCTGATGCTGCTGCAATGGCGTCATCTCTACTGCCCGTGGCATGGAAACTTGCAGATCGATCGATTTGTAGCTCATTCCGAATCCCCTCGTTTCATTGTGATCAATGGAACGGAACCATGACGATATCCCCGTCAGAGAAGCGGAAGGATACCCGCTGCGCCCCGTCTTTCACGAAGCGGGTATAGCGGCCGATGACGATCTTCGTCCCTCCCCAGAGGGTATGCACCGCATCCACGCGGGCCGTCGTTGCGTCCTCCAGCGTCTTCTCGATTTCCAGTACGCGTTCCTTGGCTGTCTGTAATTCCTCGGCCGTTTGCCTTTTGGTCGCAGTCAGCTTGACACGAAGCGCAAGCTTGTCTCCGGACAATTGACCGATAGCTGCCATCTGATCCAGAAGAACCAGTGCCTTCTCGGTCTTGTCCAGGCTCTCCGCCAATTGCCTCATCGTCGTCCGCAGGTCGCCAAGCTCCTGGCGAAGCTCGGGACGTACGCCTACCTCGATTACGGTCGCGGTCGACATGGAGTTGCCGATCATTCTAGCCGTCACGCGGTCTCCCGCCTGAATGGTTCCTCCGACAATCAGGCCTTTCGCGCCGGCGCATTTGACCGATTTGCCCGCGCGGACGTTCGAGTGCATAATGCTTTGGGTCACGAGAACGTCCTCGCCGGCAATGACATTGCCTTCTTGGATAAAGGAACAACGGACATTGCAGCCTGCTTTGACAAAGCCTTTGTTGCTGCCGATTATCCCGCCTGAAATTTCCACCGAGCCGTCGGATTCGACCTCCGCGCCTTCAATTCCCCCGGTTACCCGAATATCTCCCGACGCCTTCACCCGGAAGCCTGTCAGAATGTTGCCGCGAATGACCACGGTGCCGACGAAATCGATATTTCCGATATTATAGTCCACGTCGCCGTTGACCTCGTATACCGGAAATACGTTAAGCTTGTCCTTGTCCGTTTTCGTTACCAGTCCGTCAATGGCCGCATACATAGCCACCTTCTCGGGATTGACCACGACGTTTTTGCCAATCTTGAAATGAACGTCCTTGCCGTCTCGGGGCGCGATCTCGTCTCCGGTTACGGACTTGCCCGGAGCTCCCGGTTCCGCCGGAACTCTTTCGGCGATCAGCTGACCCGCTTTCACATTCGCCAGCTGCGTAACTTCCTTGTAATCGACGCTGCCGTCCTCGCGTTCGACGGGACGGCGATCCTGCCTCTCGGATTCGCCAAAGAGAACGTTAATATACCCGTCTTTACCGGCTATTGGCGGAGTCCCGACGGCAACGATGTTCTGCGCAAAGTAGAAATCCTGCGGCCTCTGCGAGATGAGATAGATCGTATCCGTTTGCAATCCGGACGTGATGCCTTCCGTAAGCAAAAATTGCTCCAATTCGCGAGAAGTAAACTTAAGCTCTCCTTCTACTCGTTTGAAGACCAAATAGGCCTGCATCTTATCATCAGAAATCGTTACCTGCAGACTTTCCTCCAATGGCAAGGTCCCATTGTCAGGCATCGTTAGCGCCCCCTATTATCCGTTTTGAAGCAATTGCTCCTTATGCTTGGCAAGTGCTCCCCGAAGTCTAAGTATGGCTTTGGAATGCAACTGGGAGATTCGGGATGGTGATAAACACATCACTTCCGCAATCTCGCTAAGCGACAAATCCTCGTAATAGAACAAAGAGATGACCGTGCGTTCCTTTTCCGTAAGCTTCTCGATGCCGAATTTCAGGGAGTCCTTCAAATAAGTTTCATGTACTTTCGATTCCGGGCTAACGGCCTTCTCGTCAACGAGCAGCGAAAGCCGCGTCTCGGATTCCTCTTCGCGAATAGGATCTTCGAGAGAGAAAACGGCCGCCACCGCGACCTCCTGAAGCATTTGCTGAAAATCCTTGCTGCTAATATTCAAATAGTCGCATATCTCGTCGTCGGAGGCAGACCGTAAATGCTTCTGCTCCAGCACCGCATAGGCGTCCTCGATTTTTTTCGCTTTGTCACGAACCGAGCGCGGCACCCAATCCCCCTGGCGGAGCCCGTCGATAATGGCCCCCCGGATTCTCCAAGAGGCATAGGTTTCGAATTGCAGGCCTCGCCGATAATCAAACTTCTCGATCGCGTCGATCAAGCCCATGGCGCCATTGCTCGCCAGGTCGTCCTTCGTTACGTTTTTGGGCAAACCTACAGCCATCCGGCTCGAAACATAATCCACAAGCGGCAAATAGTGCTCGATCAGTCGCTTTCTCGCATCCGGGTCCTCTTGCTCCTTCCAACGCTGCCATAAATCCTGATGAGACAGCCGGGAACGTGTTTGATCGACCATTCTAGCCTCACCATCCTTATTCGTCCGTCAAGCGCCGTATCGCCTGAACCACTTCCTCCGGATTCGGATTATCGAGCGACACCAAGCGCGTAGGCTGCAACGGCTGGAAGCCCTTGACGGGCTCTCCCTTGCCGTCCGCCCATTGATCCTTCATCATTTCGGTAAGCGCTTCGTCTTCCTCCGGAGTCGTCAGATCGAGAACGGCGCCCCGTTCCGGCTCGGCAACATCCAGATTTGCGGCCGCGCTTCCGGGTCTAAGCAGTTGCGACAGAAGGAAGCTGACGACAAATGCAAGAGCCGTAAATGCCAGGAAAGCGTACAAGCTTCTTAGCAACGTCGTTCCCAGAGGGTTGTTCGATAGAGAAAACAATAGAGTCAAGACCGCGCCGAATCCTCCGAATCCGACTTTAAAGCGCCAGGAAGCCGTCATCTTAAATCTCCTTTACTCCGTACTGCACGCTGCGAATGAGAAATATGCCCGTCTGGCTGTTGAGTTCAACCGTGCGACCGTAATTGCCGCCGGTATCCTCGGAAAGAAGACGAATGGAGAACATCGCCAAGGCCAGCTTTGTCGCATCGACATTTCGCGGCCCGATACGCATGGAGTCCGATCCTCCCATGAAAGCGAACATCTGGGCTCCTCCAGCCATCTTGGCCACCAGGCGGTCGATGGAGGCCCCTTTGGAAGTGAGCCTTTTCACAAGCTCGGGGACAGCCGTATCGGCATATTTCGCAATATTTAATTGTCCTTCGCGGGCAATCTCGGAAGACGGCAGCATGATATGCGCCATGCCTCCGATCCTGATGCCGGGATCGAACAAGGTCAAGCCTACGCATGAGCCCAGTCCCGTCGTCTTCAGAACGGCTCCGCCGTCCGCCACGTTCAAGTCTGCCATACCGACTTTAATCATCGTGCCTTCGATCATCAGAACGGCACTCCTAACGCACCGAAGAGCTTCTCGAACGATTCAGGGTCCGGAATGAGGAAGAAGTGTCCGTCCGCATCCTGGTGCCCCTCAAGGAAAGTCGTGTCGATCAGCAGAGCGTCGTCGCCCATAGTGCCGAATTGAAGTAGTCCATAGCTTAATATCGCTCCGGCCATATCTACCGCCAAAGAAGGAACCGTCGGCGACATCCGCAAGCCCGTGAAATCGGCGAGAGAGGACAGATAGGAGCCCGCAAGGATGTTGCCGATCTCGTTCAGCGCCGACAACTCCAGCTCGCTGTAATCGTCATTCTCCGCAGCATGGAAGCCTAGCAAGCCTTGCAGGATGCGTCGAGCCGGCTCGCGGTTGATAATAAAGAACATATTACCCGGCGCATCCCCCTCCACGCGAAGGAAGATGGCGACCACTACCGCCTCGGAGCCGCCCACCCGTTCGGCGATTTCTTCGAACGGAAGCAGGTTTACGGTAGGCACCGCCATGTCTACCGGCTTGTTGAGAAGCGTCGACAGGGCGGTAGCCGCATTCCCCGCGCCTATATTCCCCACTTCCCGCAGCACGTCCAGCTTGAAATCCGCGTTATTCCTGAACAGATTCACGGCTTATTCCCCGAACTGTTCCAATTGAATAATCTCGTTCCGGTTCAGCACCTCTGCCAGGTTCAGCAAGATCAGAAGGCGGCTTTCGCTGATCTTGGCCACACCGCTCAAATATTTCGCCTTGATGCCGCCGACGACTTCCGGAGGGTTCTCGATCGCGTCGCTCATTACATCCATTACGTCGTTGGCCGAATCTACGATGAAGCCGACTTCCAGATCGTGGGCTGCCACGATCACGATACGGGAATTTTCCGTATACTCCGTCTCCGGAAGGTTGAATCGTCCGCGAAGATCGATAACCGGGATAACAACGCCTCTGAGATTAATAACACCCTTGACGAATGCAGGCGTCTTCGGCACTCGAGTAATCGGCACCATGCGTTCAATCGTTCTTACTTTGTCTACCTCGATTCCGTATTCCTCGTGCGCGAGCGTGAAGACGATGACTTTCATTTCCTCTGCCATGAATGATTCCTCCCTTGGGTTGCGGTCAATTATTTGATAATCGCGTTAGGATCTACAATCAAGGCGACTTGCCCGTCGCCAAGTATCGTCGCTCCGGATACGACGCCTTGGTTGCCGGCCAAGTATTTGCCCAGCGGCTTCAGAACGATCTCGCTTTGTCCAATGAATTCGTCTACGAGAATCGCGGCCAGCTTGTCTCCCTTGCGGACGACCAGCATTTCCGTCTCCGTCTCGTCGTCGTCGCGGTAATCCGGGGAGTCTACCAATTGAGCAAGCGAGATGACCGGAATAATCGATTGACGATAGTCGATGATCCGATTGCCATGCAGCGATTTGATCTCGGATCTCTTGACGGCTCCCGTCTCTACAATCGAGGAAAGCGGGAAGGCAAACTTCTCGGAACCGAGCTTGATGAGCATGGCCGCGATGATGGACAGCGTCAGCGGAAGCTGGATCGAGAATTTCGTGCCTTTGCCCAACGTCGAATGTACCGTTACGTTGCCGCCCAAGGACGTAATCTTGGATTTTACGACATCCAGTCCGACGCCGCGACCGGAGATATCCGATACTTTGTCCGCCGTACTGAAGCCCGGCGCGAACAGCAGCATGTTCACTTCCTCGTCGCTAAGCGTCTTCGCCTCGTCAGGAGTGACGACCCCGCGCTTGATCGCGGTCTCCAGCACCTTCGGCCGATTAATCCCTTTGCCATCGTCCTCAATCTCAATGAATACGTGATTGCCGCTGTGGAAGGCGCGCAGGACGACGGTGCCGACCTCCGATTTGCCCTGTCCGATCCGATCGGCAATCGACTCCACGCCATGATCGACCGAATTGCGAATCAGGTGAACGAGAGGATCGCCGATCTCGTCAATGACGGTCCGATCAAGCTCTGTCTCCGCGCCGACGATGACAAGATCGACCTTCTTGTCCAATGACTTGGCCAAATCCCGCACCATTCTCGGGAAGCGGTTAAAGACGCTGTCCACGGGCACCATTCGCAGCTTGAGCACGATATTTTGCAAATCGGCGCTGACACGAGCCATATGCTCCACCGTCTCGGTGAGATCGTTGCGACGGATTTCCGAAGCAAGCTGCTCCAGGCGTACCCGGTCGATCAACATTTCGCTGAACAGATTCATCAACGAATCCAGTCGCTCAATGTCGACTCTGATGGTGCGCGGCGCGGCGCTTCCTGCAGCAGCGGCCGGCCGGGGAGCAGCGCTTTTCTCCGCTGTCGAAGCGGCCGGCTCGGCGGCCGGCGCCGGGCGAACGCTTGCTGCGGCAACCTCCTTGACGGCCGTCTCCTTCTCGTCGGCAGCCTTCGAGCCCGTTTCCATCTCGGCAAGAGATGCGCGATCCACGGCGTTCATCGTTACCGTTTCGATCTCGGATACCTTCGAGAGCTGATCGTACAGCGCTTGTTGTTCAGATTGAGTTATGTAATAGACGGAGAAGCTGCGGTCAAATTGCTCCTGCTCGATCTCCTGCACGGAAGGATGCGACTTGATGACCTCTCCGTTTCTTTCCAGAACGTCGAAAACCATATAAGCGCGTGCGGCTTTCAGCAAACAATCGTCGCGGACTTTGACTTCGATGTAATACGCGCTATGTCCGCTTTCGATCGACTGCCCGAGTATGGAGAGCTGGAACTGGTCGAGCACAAGCGAGGCCGGCAATTGCTGTGCCGCCGGGCTGGAGGAAGAGGAGGAGGACTCGGCGCCAACGTCGCCTTTCACAATGCCTTTGAGGCGCTGGACCAGATCGTCGACCTCGCCCTTGCCCGTTCCCCCGTTGATGATGTCTTGAACCATAGCTTCGAGCGCGTCCAAGCACTTGAACAGCGTGTCGAAAATAACTCCGTTCATCGTCAGCTTTTCATTGCGAACGAGATCCAGAACGTTTTCCATTTCGTGGGTCAGCGAGGCAAGATCCTCAAAGCCCATCGTCGCGGACATCCCTTTCAGCGTATGCGCGGAACGGAATATGACCTGAACGATACCGATATCCTCCGGCTGTTGCTCCAGCCGAAGCATATTTTCGTTTAACGCCTGCAAGTGATCATTGGACTCATCGATAAACATGGACATGTACTGATTCATTTCCATGGCCGGACACCTCCTGGTTGGCTGAGCTTACAGTGGCAAATCTAGCTCTTGCGGAACTTCACTTCCTGTACGAGCGCGGGAGCGATTCCTTGAAGCGGCAGTTGATGCGTAGCGGCGCCGAGCTCGACTGCGGAGCGCGGCATGCCGTATACGACACAGGTCTGCTCGGCTTCGGCGATCGTCGTTTGGGCGCCGTCCTGCCGAAGCGCCAGCATGCCCTTCGCTCCGTCGCTTCCCATCCCGGTCATCAGCACGGCATGTCTCTTCAATTGCCGTTGGCCGATTAACGACTCGAACATAAAGTCAACCGAAGGCATGTGACCGCTGCGCGGACCTTCATCGGACAGCTTGATGCGATACTTGCCCCCCGTATCCTTGGATAGCGACATCTGTCTGCCTCCTGGCGCGATGTACGCAGTCGCCGTCTCCACGAGCTCTCCGTCCTTTGCTTCGCGAACGTGAATGCTGCAGAAGGAGTCCAGACGCTGAGCCAGGGAATTCGTGAATTTGGGCGGCATATGCTGGACGACCAGGATCGGAGCGGGAAAATCCGAAGGGATTCCCGTAAGCACCTCGTGAAGCGCTCGCGGCCCGCCCGTAGAGGTTCCGATCGCAACGAGGTCTGTGAAGCTTGCCGTCACTTTCGGTTCGACCGCCGGCGGAGGAACAATCGGAGCTGCGGCCGTGATCGGATTTGCCGGCTGTTTGCCCGGCTTGGTCTCTTTCCGGCTCTCCTTCGAAACGCCTTCTTCCCGAATCGGCGGTTTGCTGTCCTTATCCCGACTGTCCCTCAGGCCGGAAGCCTCGATTGGCTTTCGCTCCCCGAGCTTTCCGATATTCGGTCTGGGCGGAAGAGCAGCTGTCGGTTTGCGAAGCTCCGTCTCGCGTTTGGGCTTCTGCGGCTTAGGCAAAATGGCCGGTTTCGCTGCGGCTGCCGACGTTATCCCTGTCCCCGGCAACGTTCGGCGCACGTCCGGCTCGCTCGGCGTCGTCTGCTCCTGCTCAGCTTTCGGAGGCGGAGCTTCTTTCGCGGCAGGCGGCCGAAGCTCTGGCGAGGGCGATTCTATCGCTTTGTCCTCAACTGCGGGCAGCATCCGAAGCAACCCGCTGTTCATCGACTCCATCGCGATATGAAGCTTCTCCAGCAATTGCTCGCCGACCTGGCGGATGTCCAGCTTCACGGCTCCGTCGGGCTTGCGAATAAAATCGATGGCCCCGTACTGAAGCGCCCGAATCGTATCTCTTGTCCCGTTATCCGTTACGGCGGACAGCATGATGACGGGTGTCGGTTTAACCTTCATGATCTTCTGCAAAGCCTCAAGTCCATTCATTCTTGGCATTTCCAAGTCCATCGTGATGATATCGGGCTTAAGTTCAAGCGCCAGGCTGACCGCCTCTTCGCCGTCGCAAGCGGTCGCCAATACTTTGAAGGCGGCGTCAGCGTCGATAACGTCGCTGAACACCTTGCGCATAAATGGGGAATCATCTACGATTAATACTTTTAATCCCGTCATTTGGCGGCCCTCCTCGCTATTCTAGTTGTTCGACTCTGTATGAGCTTAACTCCACAGTCTCTTCATCCGCTGCATAAACCCGGTAAATCCGCGGGAGCTGGATAAGGAGCGCTCCTCCAGCAGAAAACGAGAGGCGATGCGATCGATGCCTCGCATCGCCTCGCTGTTCGGAAACGCTATGGATAAAGGCGTCTGACGCCTGACGGCTTTGGTGACGCTGGTGTCATCCGGCACAAAACCGAGAACGGGAATATCCATGTTCAAATACTTGCTCGCTACCTGACGAATGTTATCCGCCGTCTGATGGCCTTCGCGATCGTCCACGACGCGGTTGACCACAAGCCGAAACGAAGCCGAATGACCCATTCCATTTATCATTTTGATCAGGGCGTACGCATCGGTAATGGAAGTCGGTTCAGGCGTCGTTACGACTATCGTTTCTTCGGCTGCCGTAATGAACTTAACCGTTTCCTTCGACAGCCCGGCTCCCGTATCGAACAGAATAAAATCCAGATGTCCGTGCAGCTTGCCGATCTGCTCCGCGAAGTAGTCAAGCTCGCGATCGCTAAGCTGAACCAGATCTTGAAAGCCCGAGCCCCCGGCGATGAATTGAAGTCCGCTGGGTCCCACCTGAATGATCTCCCAGATCGACTTCTCGCCCTTCAGAAGGTGAATCAGATTGTACTTGGCCGGCGTGCCCATAAGGATATCGATGTTGGCGAAGCTGATATCCGCATCGAAGATCAGTACGCTGTAGCCCCGATTTTGCAGCGCCATTGCGAAGTTCAGGCTGAAATTCGATTTTCCGACGCCGCCCTTGCCGCTCGTTACGGTAATGACCCTCGTCGTCTTCGCGGATCCTTCATCCTTCGAATGCACCAAATGCCTAAGCGCTTGCGCTTGATCAAGCATCGGCGGGTTCCCCCAGCAGACGTCCTACCAGTTCTTCCGGATCGAAGGGCCTAAGATCGTCCGGAACCGTCTGGCCGCATGTGACGTAGGAAATTTGAAAATCGAACTGCTTGACCAGATTGACGACGGCCCCGAAGGAATCCGTCTCGTCGAACTTCGTCAGCAGCAGCTGCCGAACTCCGTATTTCGCGAATTGGGCGGCTACCGCCTTCATGTCTCCGTATTTACTGGTCATGCTCAGTACGAGAATCGTTTCCGACTGCTCTCCGGGCGACAGCAGGCTGTTTACCTCCGAGACGAAAAGCTCGTTGCGATAATTTCGCCCGGCCGTATCCATGAACAGCAGATCGCGATCGTCCATTTTCTTGTAAGCTCTCGTCAGCTCTCCCGGCGAGAACACGACCTCCAGAGGAACGTTTAAGATATCCGCGTAGGTCCTCAGTTGGTCGACTGCGGCGATCCGGTAAGTGTCGGCCGTAATAAATCCTACATTGCGCCGCTCGCTGAAGGCCTGATCTGCCGCCAGCTTGGCGATTGTTGTCGTCTTGCCGACTCCGGTCGGTCCGACGAAATTGACGAGGCGCGTGGCTTCCGAAATCCCGTTTCCCTTGGCTCCCCGGAGCCAAGTCAGCAGAACGTCGCGCGCTTCCTCGTATACCTTGCCGCCGTCTGCCTGTTCGTCGCCCAGTCGTCCGTTCACGGCTTCGGCGAACTGCTCGACGTAAGCGGGCTCCACGCCCTGCTCCGCAAGTCGCTTGCTCCACATCAGAATCGCTTCGGGCATCGATCTGTACGTTTGCTGCTTCGTCATTTTCGCCATCATATCTTTTAGTGAACGCAGTTCCTTCAATAAGTCCGCCGTTTCATCCGTTGAGGAAGAGCTATCGACCAGACCTGCAGGCTTTGCCATCCCGGCGGCAAGCGCGTCCGTCTTCAGCCGCTCCGCCAGGCTGGTTCGAAAACGGTCAAGCCGTTCCTCTTCCTGCGGTATCGCAGTCTCTACGGCCCCTCGCGCAAGCCCGCCGCTACCGGGTTCCTCCGGCTCCGCTGCCTGAACGGCGGCAGCTACCGTCGGCGTCGGCGCGGCCGAGCTCCTTCCACTGTCCGCAAAAGGCGCCTGCGTATATCTCGCCCTCACTGTGCTGGAGCTTACCGACACAGCTGGCGCATCCGGCTCTTCCATAAGAAGGACCGGCGGTTTGGTCTCAGTCGGCCGTACCGGCATAGATGCGCGTGGAGGCGGCTTTCTGGAGGCCTCGTCGACTGCGGCAATGACCTCCATACGTTTTTTGGAGAACATACCAAGAAATCCGCCTACGCGGATTTCTTTCGTATTCAAAATGACAGCATCGGAGCCGAGCTCCGCGCGAATCTGCTGTACCGCATCGGGCAAGTCGTCTACTATGTACCGTTTCACCTTCATGCACTCACCACCCCAACGCTTTGCACTTCTATGCTAGGCTCCAGCTCGCTGTAAGAAATAACGGGAATGTCCTGCAAGCTTCTTTCGAGCAGCTGCCGCAAATACATCCGAATCGTCGGCGACGCCAGAATAATCGGCTGCTGGCCTGTCTGAACCAACCGGTTCACCTGCTCCGTCAGACGCTGATAGATCGCTTGAGAGGAAGCGGGATCGAGAGCGAGGTAACTTCCTTGATCGGATTGCTGAACCGCATCCGCAATCTTCTTTTCCACCGCCGGGCTGACCGTAATGACCTTCAGCGGCTCGGAGGGGCTCGCATACTGCTGCGTAATTTGCCTGGACAAGCTTTGACGCACGTATTCGGTCAACACCTCCGGGTCCTTCGTATACTTGCCGTAGTCGGCCAGTGTCTCGAAAATCGTCACCAGGTCGCGAATCGAGATTTTCTCCTTCAACAGCTTGGACAATACCTTCTGCACGTCTCCGACGCCGACGATCGACGGAATGAGCTCTTCGACCAACGCTGGATACGTTTCTTTGACGCTGTCCACGAGAGCCTTCGTTTCTTGGCGTCCGATCAGCTCGTGGGCATACTTCTTGATGACTTCCGTGAGATGAGTCGCCACTACAGACGGAGGATCGACGACCGTGTAACCGGCCATTTCGGCCCGTTCCTTCGTCGCTTCGTCGATCCAGAGCGCCGGCAGCCCGAACGCCGGTTCCTGAGTTTCGATCCCTGTTACGGAGTCGTCGTCAAAACCAGGGCTCATGGCCAAATAATGGTGTATTAACAATTCGCCGCGAGCTACGGTATTTCCTTTCATCTTAATGACATATTCGTTCGGTTTTAGTTGAATATTGTCGCGAATTCGGATAACAGGGACGATTAACCCCATTTCCAGGGCGCATTGGCGTCGAATCATGATGATTCTGTCGAGCAAATCGCCGCCCTGCTGGGTATCCGCAAGCGGAATCAGCCCGTACCCGAACTCGAACTCGATCGGATCGACCTGCAATAAGCTGATGACGCTTTCCGGACTTCGAACTTCCTCGATCTGCTTCTCTTCGACAAGAAGCTCCTCTTCTTGCTGCTTGCGATTCATGTTCATTTGCAAGCGATAACCGGCAACGGCCAGAATGATCGCATAAGGGAAAGTGGACAGCAGTGGAATAGGAGTGGCGATTCCCAGAAGAGCGACTGTGCCTGCCACAATGTATAGAAGGCGCGGATAGCGAAGAAGCTGCTTGCTCAGATCGTCGGCCATATTGCCATCCGACGCCGCTCTCGTGACGATGATACCCGCTGCGGTACTGATGAGAAGGGCCGGAATTTGGCTGACGAGACCGTCACCGATCGTCAGAATCGAATACGTCTCCAGCGAGGTCATCGCGTCCATTCCGTGGAAAACCATCCCGACGACAAAGCCGGCGATCAGGTTGATCAGAACGATGATAATGGATGCAATAGCATCCCCTTTAACGAATTTGCTGGCACCGTCCATCGCGCCGTAGAAGTCGGCTTCCTTCTCGATTTTCTCACGGCGCTCGCGCGCTTGCTGCTCGTTGATGAGTCCGGCATTCAAATCCGCGTCGATACTCATCTGCTTTCCGGGCATGGCATCGAGCGTAAATCTTGCGCCGACTTCCGCTACCCGTTCGGAGCCTTTCGTAATAACGATAAATTGCACGACGACGAGTATCAGGAAGACGACAAAGCCGATCGCGATTTCCCCTCCGGCCACGAAACGGCCGAACGTCTCCACGACGTGTCCGGCTTCGGCTTCGGAAAGAACCAGTCTCGTTGTCGATACGTTAAGCGCGAGTCGGAATACCGTGGTGATCAGCAACAGCGTAGGAAAAATCGAGAAATGCAACGCGTCCTGGGTATTCATCGCAATCAGCAAAATCATAATAGCTATGGAAATATTGATAATAAGCAAGACGTCCAATAGCCCTGGGGGAATTGGAACGACCATCATCAGGACGATGCCGATGACGCCAACAAGAATGCTTAAGTCCCGAATTTTCATGACCCGTTCCTCCCCTCTCCATACATCCTCTTATGTGTCTGCTTGCGACGGAAAAGACTCTCCGCTCCGGCGTGCTGACCTCTCCGCAGCGATCCCCTTTCCTCTATCGCTTGCACCATCCGGTTGTTACACTACAATCGGTTACCTCCGGCCCTTGAGCCGATATACATATGCCAGTACTTCCGCGACTGCCTGGAAGAGATCGGCGGGAACGCTGTGTCCCACCTCCGTCTTGTCGAACAGGGCGCGGGCGAGCGGCTTGTTTTCCATCGTAATGACGTCATTCTGTTTGGCGATCTCGCGAATTCGGAGAGCCAAATAATCCTGTCCCTTTGCGACGACCGTGGGAGCGTCCATCTTGGTCGAATCGTACTTCAGTGCTACCGCGAAGTGCGTCGGGTTCGTAATGACGACGTCCGCGCTCGGCACCTCCTGCATCATTCGCATGAGCGCCATCCTGCGCTGGCGTTCTTTGATTTTTCCTTTGATCAGCGGATCGCCTTCGGAGTTCTTGTGCTCGTCCTTAATGTCTTGCTTGCTCATCCGCAATTTTTTTTCGTATTCATAGCGTTGGTACATGAAATCGCCTATCGCTAGAACAAACAGTACGACGGCGATCAGAATGCCCAGACGCACGGTAATGCTCGTAACGAAAGAAAAAATGTCCGGAATGGACAGGTGCGCCAAATCCATCAGGCGCTCCTTCTCCGACCATAACACCGAATACACGATCAAACCGATAACGAGAAGCTTTAATCCGCTCTTGAGAAACTCGACGATGGCTCGCGGCCCGAATATGCTTTTGGCTCCGCTTAGCGGATTCAGCTTCGAGAATTTGGGCTCCAGCGGCTTTAGCGTAAACAGCCATCCGATCTGCACGTAAGTGCTGGCGAAAGCGACAACCACAACGATCAGGAAGATCGGCGCCAGCAAAATCATGATTTGAATGAGATAATGGTTAAACAAGGCAAGGATGCTGCTGTCCGTCACGTCCATGGTCAAGCGATGAAGAAATGCGTCTCCCACCAGCGCCATCAATTGCTTCTCCATGAAAGGCCCCAGCATGACCAGGAAACAAATACACGAAAGAAGAATCAGCGAGCTGGGAATTTCCGCGCTTTTGGATACCTGCCCCTTCTGACGACTGTCCTGGCGCTTCTTCGGGGTGGCCTTCTCGGTTTTCTCGCCCGAAAACAGCTGCAGGTCCATGATTAACCGATTATGAGGCACAACGCCACCTCCCAGAACTGCGCCGACTAGGCTGTGGAAGACCTTTGGAGAATCGAGAACAAATGCTCCAGCGCCTCGAACATGCGGTCGAACACGATTTGAAACAACGTTCCGAATCCCGGAATCAATAAAATGAGCAACACCAGACCGACTATAATTTTTAGCGGCAAGCCTATGACAAATACGTTATACTGCGGCGCCGCGCGAGCCAGCAGGGCCAGACCGAAGTCCGTCAGGAACATGGCTACGACGATCGGAGCGGATATCTGCAATGCCAGCAGAAACGTATCCGCGAATGTCCGGGTCAGAAACTCCGTCACATTCCCGCTGTAATACACCTGGAAAAGCTGGTTGTCCAAAGGCAACCACTTATAGCTGTCCATAATTGCGGCCAGCAAATAGTGGTGACCGTTGATGGAGAGGAAAACCATAATCAGAATCATATACTTGAAGTTGCCCATGATCGGAGCCGTAACGCCTGTAATCGGATCCACGATGTTCGCCATTCCGAAGCCCATCTGCAAATCCATAAGTCCGCCGGCCGTCTGAACGATGGAAAAGAAGAGGTAGGCCAGATAACCGATGATAAGGCCTGCGAATACCTCGCGAACAATCGCCAGGATGTAGGTCGCGTCGGCGGTTACCTTCGTATCGAAGCCCACATTCAGAAACACGATGATCGATACGAAGAAGGCTAACCCGATCTTGATCGTTCTAGGAAAGCTTTTCGAAGAAAATAACGGCGCAACTACAAAAAACGCTGAAATTCGACACAAAACAAGCAGAAAGGCAGGAAAAACCTGCATAATCATTTCCATGATGCGTCACCCAATGTACTTCTCCAGATTCCCCAGCAGATGCGTGGTGAAATCGACCAGAATGTTCAAAATCCAAGGGCCGAAAATCAACAAGGCCAGGAAGACGGCGATAATCTTGGGAACGAAGGCCAGGGTTTGCTCCTGAATCTGGGTCGTGGCCTGGAAGATACTTACGAGAAGGCCGACGACCAGCGCAATAACAAGCATCGGCGCGCTTACTTTAAGGACGGTGTAGAGCGCTTGTCCCGCAAGACCGATAATAAATTCGGATGTCAATGTCTCTACCCCCCGCTTAATCGCACGCGATCTATGTATTGAAGCTGGTCAACAGCGACTTCACGACAAGATACCATCCGTCGACAAGCACGAAGAGCAGAATCTTGAAGGGTAACGAGATCATTACCGGAGGCAGCATCATCATCCCCATGGCCATAAGCGTACTGGCAACGACCATATCGATAACGAGAAAGGGTATAAAGATCATGAAACCCATCTGGAATGCCGTCTTGAGCTCGCTCATCGCGTATGCCGGAACGAGTACGGTAATCGGGATATCCTGGAAGGTCTCTGGCTTCTCCGTCTTCGTATACTTCATGAAGAGCAGCAAATCTTTCTCGCGGGTATGCTTGTACATAAACTCTTTCATCGGAATCGAGGCTTTATCCAAGGCTTCCGTCTGACTGATCTCTCCCGCCAGATAAGGCTTAAGGGCCGTATCGTTCACTTGAGAGAAGGTAGGCGCCATGACGAACAGGGTCATGAACAACGCAAGTCCGATCAGCACCTGATTGGGCGGCATCTGCTGCGTGCCTAGCGACGTACGGACAAAGCCGAGCACGATGACGATCCGGGTGAAGCTGGTCATCAATACGAGAATGGCCGGAGCCAGACTCAGTACGGTAATGAGCAGCATCAAGGACAACGCCGACGCGCCTACCGGCTCGGAGCCGTCCCCCAGCGTTACGCCGATAATCGGGTCCGCAAAGGCAGATGCCTGAAAAGTGGCCAATAGCGCCTGCAGGCCCAAAAAGCTATAAATGATTTTTTTTCTCATCGATCATCTGTCCGATCTTCTTCAGAGCGATTATCCTCCAGCATTTGGCCCACCTTCTGCCTTCTTTCCGAAAGCTGGCGAAGCCGGCTCTCCAACGATTTCTCGAAGCTTCCGGCAAGGTCCGTCTGCTTGGATTGCTGATCCTCGCTCTGAGGATTGTTGCGCTGAGTCCATTTGCGAAGCCAATCGGGCAATCCAACTCCCGTAACCGCGATATTCGCCTCGTGCTCCACGAGCAGAGAATCCACAATGTTCGGATCGGTAATCGACTCCAGCAACGTCACGTCATCCCCGACTCCTAGCACATAGATTCGACCGTTCCATTCCACAATCTGCATCGACTTGTTCGTTCCGAGAGGAAAACCTCCCAAGGAACGAAGCGAGCGGTTCATTCCCCACCCGCGATTACGCTTGGCAAAAAACCGCAGAATGAAAACGATCAGCCCGATGATAAGTCCGAGGACGAACAACACCCAGATCAAGTCCCAAGCCGAGGCCAGCGACGAACCCGAGAAATCTTCGGCCAGCCCGTATGTTCGCATGGATCTTCAACGCTCCTGACTGTGGCTTAACCCAGTGTTTTCTTGATCGCTTCGATGACGCGGTCCGCTTGGAACGGCTTTACGATAAAGTCCTTAGCGCCAGCTTGAATCGCATCGATAACCATTGCTTGCTGTCCCATAGCGGAACACATAATGACTTTGGCATTGGAATCCAGCTTGCGAATCTCCTTCAATGCTGCGATTCCATCCATCTCAGGCATCGTGATGTCCATCGTAATCAAATCCGGGCTTAGATCCTTATACTTTTCGATTGCTTGCGCGCCGTCCTGCGCCTCCCCAACAACCTCGTACCCGTTCTTTGTTAAAATATCGCGGATCATCATCCGCATGAAAGCTGCGTCGTCTACGATGAGAATGCGGTTTGCCATTTCTGTTTCCTCCCGATTATCTTATTGGATTTTTTGGACTCGATCCCATTGACTGACGATGTCCGTTACACGCACACCGAAGTTCTCGTCAATGACGACTACCTCGCCCTTAGCGATTAATTTGTTGTTCACCAAGATGTCGACAGGTTCGCCGGCCAGCTTGTCCAGCTCAATGATAGAGCCTTGGGATAATTCCAAAATATCCTTAATCTGCTTTTGCGTTCGTCCCAGCTCAACCGTGACCTTAAGCGGAATATCCAGCAGCAGATTAAGATTCGTCTCATCCGCTTGCGCGAAGCCTCCGCCTTGGAAATTCGCGAACTGCACCGGATTGACATTCACGTTGCGATTCACGCCTCCCCCCAGCGTTTGAGGGTAACCGGTCGGAGCCCCATAGCCTGGAGGCACAGCGGCCATCGGAGGCGCCTGATGCACAGGCGGCGCGATGGGAGCCGAGTGTGCCGCCGGTTGCGCAGGCGGCGCTGCAGGCGGTGCCACCGGCGCCGCAGGCTGAGAAGTCGGCGCTGCGGGCTCTTCCGATACGCCGCCCATCAGAGAGCTGACCAGCTCTTTCGCGAAAGGAACCGTAAGAAGCTGCATGATCGAAGAGTCGATCAAATCTCCGATTTTCAGGCGGAACGAGATTTTGACGAACGAGCTTTCATCCGGAAGATTGCTCACTCCCGAATTGTTCTTCACGTCCATAATGTCGATGCCGGGAGGAGAAATGTTGACCATGCGATTAAAAATCGTCGACATGGACGTCGCGGAGGAGCCCATCATCTGATTCATGGCTTCCTGCACCGCGCTGATATGTATTTCATTCAGCTCCTCGGTCGTCACATTCCCCTCTCCACCCAGCATCAAATCCGCAATCACCTGGGCATCGTGGGACTTAATGACAAGCGAGTTGATTCCCTCGAAGCCTTCTACATAGCTAACATGAACCGCAACGTGAGGCTTCGGAAACTCCGACTCGAACTTATCTCTGGCGATGGCGGACACGGTAGGCGTCGTAATGTCAACCTTCCGTCCCAGCAATGTCGACAGGGCCGTCGCTGCGCTGCCGAACGTGATGTTGCCGATCTCGCCCAAAGCATCCTGCTCCAAGGGCGTCAACAGGTCGTCAATCGTCACCTCGCCGCCGGACGGCGCCGCAGAGTCGTCCCCTCCGCCGGAGGATTGATTCAATAAAGCGTCAATCTCTTCCTGGGATAAGTAATCTTTACTCGTCATTGATCTCATCTACTCCTTCGCTGACGATTTCTTGAATTTGAATCGCCATTTTGTCTCGCAGCGTGCCGGGGCTCGCTATGAATTTTACCTTGTCCCCGACCTTAACTTCAAGCCCTTCGGAAGTTTCTTTATGCAGGGCGATTACGTCTCCCACCGCCAGATTCAGAAATTCCTGCACGGATATGCGCGAGGAGCCGAGTTCGGCAATGATAGGAAGCTTGGCCTTGTTCACCCTCATCTCCAGCATTTGCTGCTCTTCGGGCGCCCGGGTTTTCTTCTGAGAAACAAACCAATGATGAACCGACAATCTTGGCATAATCGGTTCAATGACGACGTGAGGGATACAAAGATTGATCATCCCCGTCGTTTCCCCGATCTTCGTACTGAGAGAAATCAATGCAATCGTCTCATTGGGAGAGACGATCTGCATGAACTGAGGATTCGTCTCCAACGCTTCAAGTCGCGGCTGCGTATCGATAATCGTTCTCCAAGCTTCTTGAAGGCTTTCCAGCGCGCGGCTGAAAATTTTCTCCATTATGATCGTTTCGATTTCCGTCAAGCTGCCGATTTTGGTCGGAGCGCTTCCTCCCCCGCCAAGCAGCCTGTCCAGCATTGCGAAAGCGACGTTGGGGTGTACCTCAAGCACCATTCTTCCCTCTAGCGGCTCCGCTTCGAAAATATTCAGAACCGTCATCTTAGGAATGGAACGAATAAATTCGTCGTAGGGCAACTGTTCGACCTGAACGACGTTAATCTGAACGAACGTCCGAAGCTGAGCGGAGAAGTAGGTCGTTAAGTATCGCGCGAAGTTCTCGTGTATCCGGGTCAAGCTGCGAATGTGATCCTTGGAAAAACGCGTTGCGCGTTTGAAATCGTACGCCCGCACCTTTTTCTGCGTATCCTCTTTTTTGAGCTCTTCCGCATCCATTTCGCCCGACGACAACGCCGCCAATAACGCATCGATCTCATTCTGCGAAAGTACATCTACCAAATCTCTCACCCCTTTCTCAAGCCTCGGCGGAACGATCGTCCGTACCGCTGGCTAACCTGTTCAGCCCTATGTCACGCGGTTTCTCTATTTAGATAGGAGTCATAACAAATCCTTTGATTCCAACCTTAAGCAGCTTGCCTTCGGAAATGACCTCGTTAATCGCATTGATCAAGCCTGCGGTCAATTGGTCCTTTCCTTTCGTTCCGCTCATGTCCTCGGGCGTCATCACCCACAAGGCGCGGTTTACGATCGGCTTAATCTGGTTTTCCTTGATCTTATCGAACTCATCCTTGGCTTTCTCGTTATCGAACTGGAACGAGAAGCTCATCTTGACGACGTAATCCGTATCGGCAAGATTCGTGCTGATATCAATTAATTCGGATGTGACCTTAACCATTTCATCCGCAGATATTGGCTCCAGCTCAACCTGGCCGGCGACATCCTTCGCAGCCTGCTCGGGATCGTTCGATTTCTTGTCTCCGAACAAGTTGTTCCAGAAATAGAATGTGGCGCCGACTATTAACGTAATCGCCAAAAGTAGCGAAACGAGCCATGGCAACAATTTTCTCATGACGTAGCTCCCTCCGATTGCGTGTCCACAGGGTTCGTAACCGCTGCTAACGCGCCGATACTGCGCAAGTAATGCCGGATTGCCCGGATAACATCCGAAGAATTTTCGATGACAATGAATTTCTTTCCGGTCGTAAGCGTAATGATCGTATCCGGTGTTTCTTCGACCGTCTCGACCAGCAAAGCGTTGAGGTGAAACTTCGTTCCATTCAGTCTCGTAACTTGAATCATCGCTGGGCCTCCCCCAGACTGCCGAAGGGAGAGCCAGCGCCCTCCCCAGGCAGGAGATCAATTACCGTTTGAGGTTAACAATTTCTTGCAAAATTTCGTCGGAGGTCGTAATGATTCTGGAGTTGGATTGGAAGCCGCGCTGCGCGACGATCATCTCCGTGAACTCTCCAGTCAAGTCGACGTTGGACATTTCAAGCTGACCGGAGATAATCGTGCCGGAGCCTGCCTCTGCATCGCCTGCCAGTCCGACAACCAGCTCTTCCGTATCGGCATTCGGCGTCAAGCGGTACAGGTTTCCGCCCACTTTCTCCAGGCCGCCCGGATTAACAACCATGGCTACGCCGATGGATATGCCCGTTGGCGTTGCAACGCCGTCCTGGCCGATCGAGATGATCTCGCCCGTCTGGGAGATCGAGAAGGCGGTCACGCCCTCTTCCAAGGTAATCGGGCCCCCGCCTTCGGCCGACATGACGAACATGCCGTCCGCATTAACCAACTGACGAGCCGCATCCAGCGTAAAGTTACCGGCACGCGTCAGATATTGAGTATCTCCGCCGTCAGGGCTGACAACGAAAAATCCGTCGCCGTCAATGCGAAGATCGGTGGCGACGCTTGTCGTCATCGCGCTTCCCGCAGTGTGAATCGTGTCAATCGAAGCGACCGTTACCCCCAGACCGACCTGCTTGGCATTGACGCCGCCCCGCGCTCCTTCTTCCGGAGCGGTAACGCCGGACATCGATTGGCTGAGAATATCCTTGAACATAACGCGTCCTGCTTTGAAACCTACGGTGTTCACGTTGGCGATGTTGTTGCCGATGACGTCAAGCTTCGTTTGAAACCCTCGCATGCCGGATACGCCGGAATACATAGAACGTAACATTCAATGAAGACCTCCGTTTTCTAGTCAATTGAGCCGCTTCAATCGGTCCGCGGCTATGGGCTTCCTAGGGTAGGACCAGCCCGTTCATTGCCTAACTCACGACTACGGCGCTATCGATTTGCGTGAAAATATGCTCTTTCATCGATTGGCCGTCTAGAGCCGTTACAACGGTCCGATTCGGAACGCTGACAATCATCGCGATGTCCCGAAACAAAACCAACGAATCCTTGGCGCCTTTGGCGGCAGCCTGATCGACCGCATTGGCGATGCGCGTCAACTGGTCGGGCTGCAGTTGAATGCCTCTTTGCTGAAGACGCTGCTCCGCATGATGACTGAATTTCAACTGCTGTTGGTTAAGCACCTCGCGAAACGATATCGAATCCTCGTTCTGCGATCGGCTTCGCTCCGCTCCGCGGTGCGCTTGAATCGGTCCCGTGCGCCCCGTCGATAAATGGCCGACGAGCATCGGGTTACTGCTCATCGCCGGTCACCTCCGGCTGCTGCTCTTCGGGAGCAGTCTGTTCGGAAGGCTCCGATATCGAGATGATCTTCTCGATCGGAACGGCCAGTTCGCCGACCTGCGCGTATTGAACGCCTTTCGTCCACACGATGGAGCTGACATTGCCGCGCTGTACGACGCTTTCCGTGGAATTGTCGGTGTCCTTGTACCATTCGATTTGCTTGCCGATTAACCCCGTCGCCATTCCGGCGGACTGCTTCAAGGCCGTAATCTCCTTGGTCATGTTCATCATCTGCTCCAGGGAGGAGAACTGCGCCATTTGCGCGATAAATTCCTTATCTTGCAAAGGCTGCATCGGATCTTGATTGCGCAGCTGGGTAACCAGTATTTGCAAGAACTCATCTTTGCCAAGCTGCTTGACAGGCTCTCTAGCAGCCTTTTCCACGTTCTGCTTGGCGTAGTTAGGCCAAATATTGCTAGTGCCGATGCTATCAGCCAAAAACGCTCACCTCCTTCCAATGTTACGCCGTAACGTTAATCGAGCTTCCGAAGCCGATTTCCTTCAACGAGGAGTTGCGCTCCAGCTCCGCTGCGAATACGGCAGCATCCTCAAGGCCTTCGCCTCCACGATTGCCATTCGCGCCGTTGCCGTTGCCGGAATTGGAATTCCGGCTCTCCTGTTGCATCAACGACGTTCCTTCGGATGAAGGAGATTGCTGTACGACTTCGAGCTTCTCCACCTGCAAACCTTGAACGTTTAGCGCCGCTCTAAGCTGCGACATTTGATTCTCCAACAAATCGCGGGCTGCAGGGTTGTCCGAAATAAATTGAGCCGTTACGATTCCGTTATTCATGATGATCCGAATATCGACGTTACCCAGATGCTCCGGAGTCAACGAGAGCTTCGCTTCCGTTGTGCCGTTGCCTTGCGTGAATTGGAATTGCTTGACAAGGAACTTGCTCAACTGGTCAGCGAACTGCTGTACCGGCACTGGAGAAGGAAGCTGCGCTTTGGCCGATGCAGATTCCGCATTCGCCAACGTGTCGTTCTGCAGGAAGGTCCAGGCAGGCTGAGCTTGGGAAGAGCTTGTCGACTCGCTGGATGCGACGGCCGCCGTTCCTCCGGATTGGACATTCGCAGACGCGGTTTCCGCGTTGGAACCGATCTGGAAGCGCCATACGGGATCGCGAAGCGGCTGCGCGGCGCGGCGCGTCTCCTGGGCGGAAGAAGCAGCCGTTTGGCTCTGAGCTTCCTTGGAGACTGCAGCTCCCGGCTCTGCGCCTTTCTCGGCTTTAGAAGCCGATTTGCCTTGCTCAATCTCGTCTGCATGCGCCGAGCCCGCGTTCGAGGTATGCGTTCCCGCGCCCTCTACCCGCGCTTTCAATTGCGCAACCAACGCGGCCGTTTGTTCAGGCACCTCGGTCCCGGAGACGATCGCCTCGGATAGCTGCTGCAGAACCTCTCTCAAATGCTTGACTACAGGCTTGGCAGTCTCCACACCCGGCATCGCCGCAAAAGTTTGCGTAGTTTCCGGAGCTTCTGCCGTCAAGGACGGATCTGCTGCAGTCTGGGTTGTCTTCATCTGTTCCAGCAAGGCTTGAAAAGCCGCCAGCATGTCGGCCAATTGCTCTTGAGTCTCTGGTGTAAGAGCGGAATCCTCTTGCTCCAGCTGCTGCAGCTGCTCAATCAGATTCGCAAGAATCGCGAGCAGGTCTTGCGTTTCCCCCTCCGTGCCTTGGAGGCCGGATTGCGCGACCAAGCCGACGATTCCCACAGGAAGGGATAGAGAATTCCCGGTGGATGCCGTTGATCCGCTGCCGTCAATCGCCTGAACCAGCGCGCCTGCAAAGCCGTTGCCCGAAGAGCCGGGGACAGAGCCTGTCGACGCAGCCGGAGACTTGCCCGGAGAGACCGAATTCGATGAGATGGCCATGTTCATGTTTTTCACCTCCTTTCGTATGAGGAAGGCTTATGAAGCTCGATTACTGACTTGCCGGCATCAGCTTGCCGACTAGATTAGCCGTCGCTTTTTTATTCTGCGCGGACATTTCGTCCAGCACCTTTGCCCGAGACGAATCATCCAGCGCCGATAATACGCGCAGCACCTTGCTCGGATTCGTCGAAGCCATTTGAAGCAGAAGCTCTGCGGCCTTCTGAGGCTTCATGCCGGAGAACGTACGATTTAGCTCCGCCGTATCCAGTGCAGTCGTAGAGCTTTCCGAGCTAAGCTCCAGCTCCTTGATTCGGGATTGCAGAGCGGCGATCTCTTGATCCTCGACCGTCTCCGAATCCTTCAGCTTCATCGTCACGTCGGCTGCCTTTTTCGGCGTCATCCGCTCCAGAACCCGTCCGCGCTCCGTATCCGACATCGCGCCCAATACAAGGGAAGACTCCTCCAGCGTCATATTCTCCAGGATCGGAGCGGCTTTGCTCGGAGTCATCTTCCCATACATGCTTGCCAAGGAGGCAATTCGCGCATGGTAGGCATCGGTTGTAATCGTTCTGTCTTGAGAATCCTTCGTCAGTTCATCCAGCTGAGCCTGCATTTCGGAAATCTTTGTCTTCTGCTCATCGGTAAGCGTAGTCGCTTGCTTCAACGCGCTCTCCCTGTCGGCAAGCAGCTTGTTCAACTCGGCTATTTTCTCTTTGGCGTTATTGACGGTAAGCGTCTCATCCGATTGGGCATCCGGAGCTTCCGGTTTGGCAGGATCCGGCAGAATCGATTTGACGACCGGGATTTTGTTGCCCAGCTCAAGCGCCGCGTTGCGCAAGTCGGAATTAAACATCAGCAGCAGCACGCCTAGCAATACTGCGGTAAACAAGATCGGGGTCACAAAAAAGAGAAATCGTTCGAATCCGCTGTAACTGCTCTTCTCCACATCCGCGTTCGCCACGATTTACCCTCCCTTCTCCTGCGATCCGACGATAATGCTACCTCCGCGAGGCAGCCGCTCTTACGATCGCGATTTCATCAAGTTCGTTTTGTTCCTTGGCCAGCCTGTCGCTTCTAAAGCGCTCATGCGCGCGATCGCGTGCATTCAGCCAAACCTTCTCATCCACCATTTTCTCGGTGAGGTGCCCTTGGCGATTGCGCACCAGAACCTCTGCCGTGCGAACGCCCTCATGCTGCTTGCGTATTCTGTCATCAACTACTTCTATGTAACGCTGTGTGATCAACAGTTCATTAAGACGAGTGGGTCTGGAGGATGTCGACTGTATTTCTTCCTCAAGCCCTTTTCTTTCTTCGTAGAGCTGCTGCAAGTGCTCCTCTTCTTTTCTAAGCTTGCCGAGAGAAGCCGCGTATTCCCACTCGGCCATCGATTTCTCGCTGCCCTTCAGGTCTACAATCTTCTGCAAAGAGTATCGGAATGACATGATCGCTTATTCTCATCTCCTGTAGAAATCGATGATTAATCGTTCCTGCGCTTCCTGCAGCGATACCTTCTCATTCGTTCTCTGCTGCGTAAACGTCCGAATCAGATCGTAGTACTGAATCGCTTTGTCGATCTCGGCGTTGGAGCCGTGCTGGTAGGCTCCGATATTGATCAGATCCTCCGACTCGCGATAGACCGCCAGCAGCTTCTTCAATTGTTCCGCCGCCCTTTGCTGATCCTCGCTTACGATGTCCTTCATAACCCGACTGACGCTCGACAGCACGTCTATCGCCGGAAAATGTCCTTTATTGGCCAAATTCCGATGAAGCACGATATGCCCGTCCAAAATCCCCCGAACGGCATCCGCAATCGGCTCGTTCATATCGTCGCCGTCTACGAGCACCGTGTAGAAGGCGGTTATCGATCCGGTCGGCCCTGTGCCCGCTCGCTCGAGAAGCTTGGGCAGAGCGGCAAAGACGGAAGGCGTGTAGCCTCTCGTTGCCGGAGGCTCCCCGATGGCAAGTCCAACCTCGCGCAGCGCCATCGCATAGCGGGTAACCGAATCCATCATGAGCATGACGTTCATGCCGCGGTCGCGAAAATATTCAGCGATCGTAGTGGCGATAAGAGCGCCTTTCATCCGAATCAGCGCCGGCTGATCGGAGGTCGCTACTATGACCACCGACCGCGCCAAACCTTCCGGACCAAGATCCTTTTCTACGAATTCCAGAACCTCGCGCCCCCGCTCGCCGATCAGCGCGATGACGTTCACATCCGCCGAAGTGTTCCTGGCGATCATGCCTAGCAAGGTGCTTTTTCCGACGCCCGAGCCGGCAAAAATCCCGATACGCTGCCCTTGTCCGACCGTCAGCAGACCGTCGATCGCCCGGACGCCGACTCCGAGAGGAACCGTGACCCTAGGACGATCCAATGGATTGCCCGGCGAATTGTTCGTTGAATAGTGAGGCATTCGAACCGATAGTCTGGCGCCGTCCAATGGCTTGCCTAAGCCGTCGAGTACCTTGCCGAGCAGCTCCGAGCCGACCTGTACCGTTAACGGTCCACCCGTCGCAACGACATCGCATCCCGGCCCGATCGCGTGCAGCTCGCCCAGCGGCATCAGAAGCACGCGGTTGTTCTTGAATCCCACAACCTCCGCGAGCACCGGCTTTCCGCCCTTCAACGGATGTATGGAACATACGTCGCCGATGCTCGCGTCCGGGCCTTCCGATTCTACGGTCAATCCGATAATCTGAATGACTTTGCCGTTGACCCTTACCGGTTCCATGTCTCTCAGCATGTCCGTGTAACGGCCGATGTCAAGTAGCGGCATCGGGGTGTTCCTCCTCTGCCCGGTGAGCGGCGACTCTGAGCAGCTGCTCGCGAATGGCTTCCAATTGCGTGTCCACCCTTGCGTCAATGCTGCCGAAGGAGGAGCGTACGATACATCCGCCTTCTTTAATGGAAGCATCCGGTACGATCTGCAGCTCGGCCTGCGCATCGAGCGCAAGCAGGAGCTCGTCCTTCGCCGCTTCGACATAAGCAAACTGAGAAGGCGAGACGCAAAGCACGATAACTCCCTGCTCTTTCCTTCTCGACAAAGCCTTCTCGTAAAGCTTCATCGCCATTTCCGGCGCTTTCGAAAGCTTCTTCTGGATAATCTTCTCCGCAATCGAGCAGCTGAGCTCCACAAGAAACGATTCGCCTTCGGTGATGATCGTCTCCTTCGTCGCATACGCCTGCTTCACAATCGCTTGCGCTTCCTCAAGACGTGCCTCGTATTGCCGCTTAAGCTCGTCCTCGGCTTGAAGCGCACCGTTGCGGTAGCCTTCTTCATGGCCTTCCCGGCTGGCCGACTCGCGCACCTCGGCATCTTCCTCCCGCCGGGTCTGCCACCATGCTTCCGCTTCTTTCTCGGCGGCCGCGCGCAATTCCGCCGCTTCCCTCTTCGCTTGCTCCAGAATTTGATCCGCCGTATGCTCTGCATCGGCTATAATTCGATCCTTTAACGATTGAGTTTCGACATCAATCTCTTGATTTCCTTCGGCATCGGAATACGGATCGGAAATATTTTGCTGAATCGGGACGATTCTCTGAATCAGCTCCAGCCTCTTCAAGTCTTCCAGCGACACGACATGAGAGGATTTGATCAGATTAGACAATAATATCGTCTCCTCCGCCGCGAGCGATAATGATCTCTCCGGCCTCTTCCAGTCTGCGGATCGTGGCTACGATGCGCGTCTGAGCCTCTTCGACGTCGCGAAGCCGAACCGGCCCCATGTATTCCATCTCTTCCTTGAACGTTTCAGCCATCCGCTTCGACATATTGCGGAAGATCGACTCCCGAACCTCCTCGCTGGCGACCTTAAGCGCCAGCTGCAGATCCGCGTTCTCGATGTCGCGAATAATACGCTGAATAGAACGGTTGTCCAGGTTGACGATGTCTTCGAACACGAACATCCGCTTCTTGATCTCCTCCGCCAATTCCGGATCCTGAATTTCCAGAGAGTCCAGAATCGTGCGCTCCGTGCCGCGGTCTACGCCGTTCAGAATTTGAACGATGGCCTCTATGCCGCCCGCGTTCGTGTAATCCTGCGTAACGGTCGAGGACAGCTTCTGCTCCAGAACGCGTTCCACTTGCGCGATGACGTCCGGGGATGTGCTGTCCATCAGCGCGATCCTTCTTGCCACCTCCGCTTGCTTCTCCTGAGGCAAGGACGATAGAACGGCCGAAGATTGATCCGGCTGCAAATACGACAGGACGAGGGCGATCGTCTGCGAATTTTCGTTCTGGATAAAGTTCAGAATTTGAGAAGGCTCGGCTTTGCGGGCAAAATCGAATGGGCGCACCTGCAGCGTCGCGGTAAGCCGATTAAGAATATCGAGCGCACGCTGCGAACCGAGCGCCTTCTCCAGAATTTCCTTCGCGTATGTAATGCCGCCCTGCGTTATGTACTCCTGAGCGACGCAAATCTGATGAAACTCGCTGAGAATCGATTCCTTCTCGCTGGCATCCACCTTGCGAACGTTGGCGATCTCCAGCGTCAACTGCTCGATTTCATCGTCGCGCAAGTGCTTGAACACTTGCGCGGATACTTCCGGTCCTAGGGTGATGAGCAGAATGGCTGCTTTCTGCCTCCCGGACAATTGAAATCCCTTAGCCATCACTGCCACCTCTATTCATCCACTAGCCATGTGCGAAGAAGATTGACGAACTCATCCGGCTTGCGCTTGGCCAAGCCTTCCAATTGCTTGCGTACTTGGTTCTCGTTCGACACGTTGTCGATGTCGATTGTCGGCATCTCGACGCGCGGCGCTTCGGCAAGTGCCGCCTCTGCCGCTTGAGCCGCTTTGCGGCGACGGTAGATGTAGTAGCCTCCGCCTCCCAGCAGCGCCAGAGCGAGAATTCCGGCCCCGGCCAACCAATATGTGCTTGTCGAGGTTCCTCCTGCGGAGCCGTCCACGCCTTCGAAGGATTGCGACAATACGGATACCCGTTGCTGCAACGCTTCGTCCGACAGATCCAACCCCGAATCCGCCAGAAGCACGCGTGCGCTTCTTAGGAGCACTCCCTGGATCTCGGCCAGCCTCTCAGGCGTCATGTTCGCGGAATTTACGCCGACATTTATCGATAAGTCCTTAACTTTATAAGGTCCGTAGTCGATATTATTAGTAATGCGGTTCACTTCATAATTGATCGTGCTGGAAACCTTCTCCGAAGAAGAGGAACCAGAACTGCCTGCCGCTGGATAATTGGAAACGTCCGTTTCGCCCGTCCCCGCTACTCCGCCGGCTTGTCCATCTTGACCTTGGAACGTCTCGCTCGTTTCCTGACGGCTGATTTCGATCCCCTTGTTGTCGTTGTCCGGCAACGGCTGAACTATCGACTCCTGCGAGGTTTTCTTATCGAAATTCAACGAGGAAACAACGCTCACAACCATGTTATCCATACCGACAATCGGATTTAGAAATTGCTGGATATTTCTCTTAAGCGTGTTCTCGAATTCGTTCTGAATCGCAAACTGAGTTTCGTAAAGCGCGCCACCGATGCCGCCGCCACCGCCGCCAAGCTGGGTAGAAGGCGTCAGGTCGCCGGTGCTGCTGCTGATCGTAATATCCTCGATGCTCAGATTCGGCACGGCCGACTTGACGAGATTGTAATAGCTGTCGACTTCCTCTTGCTTCGGCCGAAACCCCGGCTTGAAGGTGATTACGACCGCCGCGATCGCCTTTTCCTTGTCGGATTCGTTCAGGAAGACGGAATCCTCAGGCAAGGTGACAAGCGCTTTAACTCGGGAAATCCCTTGCTTGCTTAGGAGCAATTGCTGAATTTCGCCATTCAGCGCATTGCGGAACTTAACGTCGAACTCTTGATCCGTTGTTCCAATGGCGGATGAAGACTTGCTAAGCTCGGGAAAGCCGATCGATCCGTTCTTAACAAGTCCCTGAGACCCGACGTGGACTTTAACGCTCTCCACCGATGCGCTCGGCACGTAAAGGCTCGTTCCCCCATCGCTCAGCTTATAGCTGATGCCGTTGCCGTCCAAATATTGCATGATCGCCGCAGCATCTGTGCTGTCCAGATTCTGGTAAGCCATCTCATACTCGGTTCTGGTGAACAAATAGGTTAACAAAATAATTGCAAACAGCAACAAGGCGGCTGTAGAAGCTAGCACCCATTTTTGCGTTTTGCTGTACTGGTTCCAGAAACCAAGCAGCTTTTCTCGAACCTGTGCCCACTTCTCGTTCACGGTTTCACCCCACCTGCGGATAGAACAACGGAGGAGGCGGAGGGCGTCCGCGCTCTTCCAGTTGCCTCACGACTGCTTAAGTTATGGTCACACTCTAGAGTTGCATCCGCATAATTTCTTGATAGGCCTCAACGACCTTGTTGCGGACCTGACCGGTCAAGCGAAGGCTGAGCTCGGCCTGGGTCGCCGCAATAATGACTTTGTTCTCATCAATTTCCCCGATCAGAAATTGATCATTTAGCTTATGTACACTTTGTTCTTGGGCGGCCACATCGTCCAGCGCGCTCTTTAGAAATGATGCGAAGCTTTCCGTAGCTTCGGCCGGGGTCGCCTTTGTTTGAATCTGATTTATGTTGGGTAATACCTGGTTAACGGGACTGATCATCGCATTCGTAATCAAGCTAACACCTCTTCGCCGTTTATTCGGTTAAGCGTTTGTTGATGTCCTATCCTTAGCCGCGTCCCATTTCAAGCGCCTTCATGAACATCGACTTCCTGGCGTTAAGAGCTGTAATGTTCGCTTCATAGGCTCTCGATGCGGCAAGCAAATCCACCTGCTCCTTCAGCATGTCTACGTTCGGCATGTACACCATCCCGTTGGCGTCCGCATCCGGATGCGTGGGATTATAGACCTGCTTGAACGGAGCCGAATCCTCGCGAATAGCCGACACCTGCACGCCTTGGGCAGCTTGGCCGTTCATCTGTTGGGCGAGAATGTTCTGAAACTTGGGCTGTACCGCTTCCATCACGACGACTTTGCGGCGATAGGGAACGAATTTGCCGTCAACATATCCGGCGCGCGTCGTTTCCGCATTTGCGATGTTCGCCGAAATGACGTCCATTCGCAATCTTTGGGCAGTCAACGCGGAAGCGCTAATATCGAATCCACCCAGCTTCATTCGTTATACACTCCCTTGAATTCCGATTCGCATCATCTTGGCTTCGTGAGCGACTTGTTGGGCCATCAGGTTGTACCTCAGTTGATTCTCCGCAAGCAAGGCTTGTTCTTTCTCGACATCCACATTGTTCCGATTGTTGTTGATCGTCGTCGATTCGTCCGTTACGACTCTCGGAGCCGGAGATGGATACGAGCCGTTAATCGGAATGTGGCGCGGGTCGGTTACTCTTCCCGCAAGCGAACGCGTTCCTAGCGAGCCGATCGCCTGCGTCAGCATTTCTTCGAACACAACGTCGGACCGCTTAAAGTAGGGCGTGTCCCCGTTCGCAATATTATTTGATATTACGCGCTGTCTCATTGCGGCGGCGTTGATCGCGTTCTCCAAGCGTAGAAACGCAGCTCCCCCTAACAATTCCATTCCCGTCGCCTCTCCTCGCTTGTTCATGAGAAAATTATAATGCCTTGTTCGGCCATAGCCCACGCAACTTTGAATTCCACGCAACAAACTCAAATTCCTGCTTGAAACGACAAGACTTTCAGCCATTCTACAAAAAAAATTACAAGTTACGACAAATTAGAAATTTCTAAGATCAATCATCTACGACAAGCGATCACGTGACAATAAGAAAAAAGCCCTAATCTTGGGAACCAGGATTGAGGGCTTCTTTGCCTTAACTAAATCGATTTAATTGTCCTTACGATCTTTCAATTCTGGAATAAGACGGGAATTAAGGATTCTTATGTAAGTTCCCTTCATCCCGAGCGAGCGAGTGTCGATAACGCCAGCGCTCTCCAGCTTGCGCAGGGCGTTTACGATGACGGATCTTGTAATTCCCGCACGGTCAGCGATCTTAGAAGCAACCAGAAGACCTTCTTTCCCTTCCAGCTCTTCGAAAATATGCTCCACCGCCTCCATCTCGCTGAAGGAAAGCGAGTTGACGGCAACGGTAACGATCGCCTTGCTTCTCGCCTCGGCCTCCTTCTCGTCGATCCTTTCCCTCAGAATCTCCATACCTATAATCGTCGAACCGTATTCGGCCAAAATCAGGTCATCGTCCCCAAAGAAGTCATTTTCTCGGGATAGGACTAAAGTACCGAGTCTGTCTCCGCCTCCGATTATCGGAACCACGGTAACGATGCCGTTACCGAAAGCGGCTTCGATCGGGGTTAAAATTTCCTCATTTGAGGAAACGTTCGCAGCCGTCTCGGAAATCCGCAATAATCGTTCGTTGGTTTCCATCGGAAACCTCAGCTCGTCGGCTTGCTCCCGGCGCAGCCACATCTCGGGAAAAGCCTCGGAATGGGCAGCGCCGAGTACTTTACCCTTCCTGCTTACGACGAACACGTCGCCCTGCATCGTCTCCCGCAGCCCCTCCGCCATTTCTCGAAAATTAAGCGGCTTCCCTGCAGCCTCCTGCAGCAATCGGTTAAGCGTTCGGGTTTTCATCAACAGCGTCATGATTGTATTTCCTCCTAAGTACGACAGAAAAAGCAACCAAAACGCCTGCACCGCCCGTTAGGGCGGCACGGCGCTTGGCTTAGAGCGGAAATCGGCCGCTTTTATAGAATATATTGACTCAAATCTCGATTGCTTGCAATCGATGATAGCTTTTCTCGGACATATTCCGGCGTGATTTTCATTTCTTCCAGCTGCAGCTCGGGAGCTTCGAAGCTCAAATCCTCAAGCAGCTTCTCCAGAAGGGTGTGCAGCCGGCGCGCGCCGATATTTTCCGTATTGCGGTTAACCTCCTGCGCCATGCGGGCAAGCTCGGAAATCGCCTCTTCCGTAAACGTGACAGTGATGCCCTCCGTCTGCAACAGGGCCGTATACTGCTTCGTGAGCGCGTTCTCCGGCTCCGTGAGGATGCGAATGAAATCCTCGTCGGTCAAGCTGCTAAGCTCGACGCGAATCGGAAACCGTCCCTGCAGCTCGGGGATCAGATCGGAGGGCTTCGCGATATGGAAGGCTCCGGCGGCGACGAACAGCACATAATCCGTCTTCACGGGGCCGTATTTGGTGACCACTGTCGAGCCTTCGACAATCGGAAGAATGTCCCGCTGAACGCCCTCGCGCGACACATCCGGCCCCTGCCCTCTGCCTTGGCTGGCGATTTTGTCGATCTCATCGATGAAGATGATCCCCGACTGCTCCGCCCTTCGTACGGATTCGGAGATGACGTCGTCCATGTCGATCAGCTTGTTCGCTTCCTCCACGATCAATACCTTGCGCGCTTCCTTGACGGTCAGCCGGCGTTTCTTGCGCCGCTTCGGCAGAAATTGACCCAGCATCTCCTGCATGTTGCCCAGTTGCTCTTGTCCCGGCCCGCCAAGCATATCCAGCATGCTAGGAGTGTTGTCCTCGACTTCAATCTCTATCGTCTCGTTCTCAAGCTGGCCCGCTTCCAGCTTTGCCTTCGTGTCGCGTCTTTTGTCCTGCAAGCCGGGATCGACCGGATCAGGCTCGTCGCTGGGCGTACTGCTTCCGCCGAACAGCATTTCCAGCGGATTTTTCTGGGATTTGGGCCTCGCGGGCGAAGGCACAAGCAAGGACGCGAGCCGTTCGTTGGCCGCCCTCTCCGCTTTGTCCTTCACCTTCTCCATCCGCTCTTCCTTCACCATCCGGATCGCCGTCTCTACTAGATCCCGAACCATCGATTCCACGTCTCTTCCCACGTAGCCGACTTCCGTGAATTTCGTAGCCTCTACCTTGATGAAGGGCGCGTGCACCAGCTTCGCGAGCCTGCGGGCGATTTCCGTCTTCCCGACCCCCGTAGGTCCGATCATGAGGATGTTCTTGGGAACGACTTCATCGCGAATCTCTTCGGGCAGACGACTGCGGCGGTAGCGATTGCGCAGCGCTACGGCGACCGAACGCTTGGCGGACTTTTGTCCGACGATATATTTGTCCAGCTCGGCTACGATCTGACGGGGCGTCAAAGCATCGTTCATATGATCCTCTCCCTTGCGCTTGTCGAATGTAATCATCCTATTTCCTCGACGACTAAGTTGTTATTGGTGAACACGCATATCTCCGCGGCCGTCTCCAGCGCGGCCCTCGCGATCTCCTTCGCCTCCATGGCCGGAGCGTGACGCTTGAGAGCGCGCGCCGCCGCGAGCGCGAAGCTTCCTCCCGATCCGATCGCCAGAATGCCGTCGTCAGGCTCAATGACCTCGCCGTTGCCCGACAGCAGCAGCATGCCGGTTTCGTCAACGACGATCATCATCGCCTCCAGACGACGAAGCACGCGATCCGATCGCCAATCCTTGGCCAATTCCACCGCCGCGCGCTGCAGATTGCCGTGATGCTCCTCCAGCTTGCCCTCGAATTTTTCAAACAAGGTTATCGCATCGGCAACCGAGCCGGCGAATCCCGCCAGCACCTGATTGCGATATAGCCTTCGAACCTTTTTAGCCGTATTTTTCATGACCATGCTGTTGCCGAAGGTCACCTGTCCGTCACCTGCAATCGCGCCTTTGCCGTTATGGCGGATAGCGCATATGGTCGTAGCGTGAAAACTCATATCCATGGTCTGATCCTCCCTAATTGAAATCATCGGTGAAAGCCGAAAAAGCAACGGCATAAGTGATATACGCTGCCGCTGCTTCGTCGGTTACAAAACGGGAGACGGCTTGATCTCCGATTTAAGCGCTTCGATGGCCTCCAGGGCGCGCGCGGCGATACCCTCGTTCTTGTCCTTCTTGCTTCTCACGCGATAGCCAAGCGGCGGGAAAAGCCCGAAATTCGCATTCATCGGCTGAAAATGCTTAAAATCGGCCGTCGTGATGTAGTGCGCCATGCTGCCAAGCGTCGTATGCTGCGGAAGAGTCAACGGCTCTTCGCTTCGCGCCAGACGTCCGGCGTTTAATCCCGCAATAAGACCCGATGCGGCGGATTCCACGTAGCCTTCGACGCCGGTCATCTGGCCCGCGAAGAATAGCGTGTCCCGGTTCTTGGATTGATAGGTCGGGCGCAGCAGCTTAGGGGAGTTGATGAACGTATTCCGATGCATAACCCCGTAACGAACGAACTCGGCGTTCTCCAGACCGGGAATCAAGGAGAATACACGCTTCTGCTCGCCCCATTTCAGATGGGTTTGAAACCCGACGATATTGTACAGCGTTCCCGCGGCGTTGTCTTGGCGCAATTGGATGACGGCATGAGACTTCGTTCCCTTACGCGGATCGACTAGGCCTACCGGCTTCATCGGTCCGAACAGCACCGTCTGCTTGCCCCGCTTGGCCATAACTTCAATAGGCATGCAGCCTTCGAAATACATGTCCTTCTCGAAGTCCTTGACCTCCGCCGTCTCCGCCGTAACGAGCGCATCGTGGAAAACGTCGAACTCCTCTTCCGTCATCGGGCAATTCAAATACGCGGCTTCCCCCTTGTCATATCGGGAAGCCAGAAAGACCTTGTCAAAGTCGATCGAGTCCTTCTCGATAATCGGAGCGGCGGCATCGAAGAAGTAGAAGTACTCTTCTCCAAGCAACCGCTTGATGCTTTCCGACAGCTCCGGAGAGGTCAGCGGGCCCGTCGCGACGACGACGATTCCGTCTTCCGGGATCCCCGTGGCCTCCTCGTTCAGCACCGTAATGAGCGGATGCTCCCTGAGCCTTTTCGTCACCTCGCCGGAGAAGCCCTCGCGATCCACCGCAAGCGCTCCGCCCGCGGGGACCGCATGCTGGTCGGCGCACGAGAGAATCAGCGAATCGAGCCTTCTCATCTCTTCCTTCAGCACCCCGACGGCATTCGCCAGACCATTGGCTCTCAAGCTGTTGCTGCATACCAGCTCGGCGAAGCTTGCCGTATGGTGGGCAGGCGTCTGCCTTACCGGGCGCATCTCGTACAAGGTAACGGGCACCCCTTGCTGGGCGATTTGCCAGGCGGCCTCGCTGCCCGCGAGCCCCGCTCCGATGACTGTTACCGATTTTGCTTCGTTCAACACGGTTCCCCTCCTTGCCCCCGCTAAGCCGGCATCTGACTGCCGCTTCGCGTCATCGCAATATGTAGAAGCCGATTTCCTCGGCTTTATGGTCTTGTTCTCGTCCCGGTCACGGCTTGCAGTCGGTTATTCCGCAGCCTCTTCCGCTTCCTCGGCGTTTTCCGAATGACCGCATGCGGTGCAGTTCAGCTGCGTCTCGCCCTTGACCCGCTTTTCGATCATCAAACCGCCGCAGCTTGGGCACGGCTTAGCCGACGGCTTATCCCAGGAAACGTAGTCGCAGCCCGGATACAGATTGCATCCATAGAAGATCCGCCCCTTCTTGCTGCGGCGTTCGACGATCAGACCCTCGGCGCACTTGGGACAGCTCACGCCTGTGTCCTTCACGATCGGCTTCGTATTTCTGCAGTTCGGGAAGCCCGAGCAGGCCAGGAATTTGCCGAAGCGTCCCATCTTATACACCATTGGGCTGCCGCATTTGTCGCAAATCTCGTCCGAAGGCTCATCCTTGATCTCGATTTCCTTCATTTCTTCCTCGGCCACATTCAGCCTTTGCTCGAACGACTTGTAGAACTCGCCGATGACGTTGACCCAATCCTGTGTTCCTTCCTCAACGTGGTCCAAATCCCCTTCCATGTTGGCTGTGAATTCCACATCCAAAATCTCCGGGAAAAATTCCTCCATAAGCTGAATGACGAGCTCTCCCAGCTCCGTAGGAATGAATTTCTTTTCTTCCATTGCCACGTAGTTTCTTTTCTGAATCGTTTCCAGCGTCGGGGCGTATGTGCTCGGCCGTCCGATCCCCAGCTCCTCCAGCGCCTTCACCAATCTGGCTTCCGTAAAACGCGGAGGCGGCTGCGTGAAGTGCTGCTTCGGATCGATCTTCTTCTGCTCGGCCTTATCCCCGGTTGCGAGCGGCGGAAGCAGGCGATCCTCGTCCGTCGTGCCGTCATCGTTTCCTTCAACGTAGACCTTCATGAACCCGGGAAATTTGAGCTTGGAGCCGTTCGCCCGGAACACGACAGGCCCGCTGGCCAGATCGACGGTCATCGTGTCCAACACCGCAGAGGCCATCTGGCTGGCGACGAAGCGTTCCCAAATGAGCTTGTATAAGCGCAACTGGTCCTTGGAGGTAAACGCCTTGACCGACTCCGGATCGCGAAGCACGGAGGTAGGCCGAATCGCTTCGTGCGCATCCTGCGCGGATGCGTTTTTCTTTAGATATACGCGAGGGGTTTCCGGATAGAAGGACTCCCCGTATCTCGCCTTGATATATTCCCTGCCTTCTTCCTGGGCCACGGGAGAAATACGCGTGGAGTCGGTTCTCATATAGGTAATGAGACCGACTGTGCCTTCCTTGCCAAGATCTACACCCTCGTAAAGCTGCTGGGCGATCTGCATCGTCTTGGAGGCGCGGAAGTTCAGCTTGCGCGCAGCCTCCTGCTGCAAGGAGCTTGTAATGAACGGCGGCGACGGGTTTCGCATCCGTTCCTTCTCCTTGACTTCGCCGACGGCAAGCGGCTCCGAGCCGAGAAGCGCAAGAACCTCCTGCACCTCCGCCTCGCTCTTCAGCTCTTTCTTCTCTCCGTTGACGGAGTAGAATTTCGCCTCGAAGCCGGCCTTATCCTTGGACAGGTGGGCTGTAATGGTCCAGTATTCTTCCGGAACGAATTCGTTGATCTCGTTCTCGCGGTCGTAGATCAGCTTTACAGCCACGGATTGCACACGCCCCGCGCTCAGCCCCTTCTTGACCTTCTTCCACAGCAGCGGGCTGATTTTGTAGCCCACAAGGCGATCGAGCACCCTTCTTGCTTGCTGAGCATTGACCAGGTCCATATCGATCGGTCTGGGAGTCTTGAACGCATCCTTGACCGCTTGCTTGGTAATTTCGTTAAATACGACGCGGCAAGCGTCCTTCTCGTCCAGCTCCAAATAATGCGCCAAATGCCACGCGATCGCTTCGCCTTCTCTGTCGGGGTCAGCCGCCAGATAAACTTTTTTCACTTTTTTTCTGGCATCCCGCAATTCCTTGAGCACGTTGCCTTTGCCGCGAATCGTAATGTATTTCGGCTGGAAGTCGTTCTCCACCTCGACACCGATCTGGCTTTTGGGCAAATCCCGAATGTGCCCCATGGACGCTTTGACAATAAATTTGCTTCCCAAATATTTTCCGATCGTCTTCGCCTTGGCCGGCGATTCGACGATAACGAGCGAGTCCGCCACGTCCATTCCTCCTCTCCTACGGTCGACAGTTCACTTGCTTATGTTCATATGCCTTCATTCAAAGGACATAATAGACAGAACCGGGTAGTTGTTGAATCCTTTGTTTCAATAGTAAAGATAGCAGAACCGAGTGTAAATGTCCAAATGTCATCCCGGAGAGAGCCGCCAAATCGTCCACCGAGGAGGGTCCATCCATAAGAAAATCGTAGATTCTCGACTCCTCCCGGGTCAGGTTTTCCGTTGATTCCAGCGGTTCGGTCAGCCGCTCTTCCGCTTGTCCGGCCAAGGACGCGGCGGGCAACCGATGCTCGTACGCCGCGAATATATCTGTAGCATCCAGCGCCGGATGCGCCCCTTTGCGAAAATATTCGAGAGCGCCCTGGCTTCGAGGCGATGTCACCTGTCCGGGTACGACAAACACATCGCGATTGTAACCGAGCGCTAGGTCCGCCGTGATGAGCGCGCCGCTTCTTCGGGCGGCCTCCACTACGACGACCCCGTAGGAGAGTCCCGCTATGATTCGATTGCGGAGCGGAAACAAGCCTGGGCGCAGCGCCGTCCCCGGAGGACTCTCGGATACGATCAGCCCGCGGGCGGCGATCTCCCGGTACAAGGCTTGATTCTCCGGTGGGTAACAGCGATCCACCGGACCTGCCAGCACCGCAATCGTTCCGCAGGCGGCGGATACGGCGCTTGCGTGCGCCGCAGCGTCGATCCCCCTCGCCAGACCGCTAACGACTGTCATGCGTCTCGAGCAGCCCGCAGCAATTGTCTCCGCCGCCTTCCTGCCGTATCCCGTAGCCATCCTTGTCCCGACAATTGCAATGGCCGGGTGCTCGAACAGCTCCCGTCGGCCGATGCAATACAATACCCATGGAGGGTCGGAGATGTGCGTCAGCATCTCCGGGTAGCCTTCATCCAGGTAGGTGACCACTGCCGTCTTGTCCTTATTTGGCCGAAGCTCCCGCAGCGCCTTGGCCTCCGAGCGCAGGTTGGCCTCAATGGCGAACGCCTGCCGGGGACTGAGTCCCATGTCCCGCCAATCCCCGGCCAGAAAATCCCGCGAGTGCCGCAAAGCTCCCTTGCCTTTCATGACGCCATACAGCAAAATAGCCGCAATCGATACCCGCCCGACTCCTTCGGTCTCGTGCAGCGCAATCAGCACATCCCTCGGCATGCCGGTTTCTCGCGCCTCCGCTCTCGATACCGCCCTGACGGAAGCTTTGCTCTTCCCCTCGCGCTCTTGCTCGCTCATCTTCTGACCCCTTCCTGCGCTCTGAACGACAAAAAAGCCCCCCACACCCTCGAAGAGGGGCGGAAGGCTGCTTGCCTTGCCGTCGCGCCCGGCGGTTTCCTAACCGCCGAGCGAATCGCGCATTTCAATTTGTTCCTACTATACCATTAAGATTTGCATTTTTCCAGCAGCCCTTTGTCCTCCAGCACCGCTACGAGCGTAGCGCCCATATCGGATGGCGTAGGAGCTACGCGAATGCCGTTGGCTTCAAGAACGGAAATCTTCTCCGCCGCCGTGCCTTTGCCGCCGGAGATAATCGCGCCGGCGTGTCCCATGCGCTTGCCCGGAGGCGCTGTAGCGCCGCCGATAAAGCCGACAACAGGCTTCGTCATGTTAGCTTTAATCCATTCCGCCGCTTCTTCCTCCGCCGTTCCGCCGATCTCGCCGATCATGATGACCGCGTACGTATCCGGATCTTCGTTAAACAGCTTGAGGATATCGATGAACTCCGAGCCCTTGACCGGGTCGCCGCCGATGCCGACAGCGGAAGATTGGCCGATGCCGCGAGTTGTCAGCTGGTGAACCGCCTCGTAAGTCAGCGTTCCGCTCCGGGAAACGACGCCTACATGACCCTTCTTGTGGATATAGCCCGGCATGATGCCGATTTTGCAAGCTTCAGGCGTAATTACGCCTGGGCAGTTCGGCCCGATCAGGCGGGTTTTCTTGCCTTCCATAAAGCGCGTGACCTTCACCATGTCGAGCACGGGAATGCCTTCCGTAATACAAATGACCAGCTCAAGCTCGGCGTCTACCGCTTCCATGATCGCGTCGGCCGCGAACGGAGGAGCGACGTAAATAACGGATGCCGTCGCGCCCGTAGCCGCTACCGCTTCCTTCACCGTATTGAAGATGGGCAGGGAAACGGTTGTGCCGTTTTCCAGCGTAATATCGACGTTCTGACCGCCTTTGCCCGGCGTCGTTCCGCCGACCATCTGCGTTCCGTAATCCAATGCACCTTTGGCGTGGAAAAGTCCCGTTGCGCCCGTGATGCCTTGGGTGATCACCTTGGTGTTTTTATCGATCAAAATACTCATGATTACACACTCCCCGGTAGGTTCTCCCTTGTCACTTCACAAGCGAAACGATTTTTTGCGCGCCGTCGGACATCGAATCCGCAGCCACGATGTTGAGGCCGGATCCGTTCAAAATTTCTTTGCCGAGCGCAACGTTCGTGCCTTCAAGACGAACGACCAGCGGCCGATCGAGTCCAAGCTCGCGAGCAGCAGCGACAACGCCCTCGGCAATAATGTCGCACTTCATGATGCCGCCGAAAATGTTGACGAAAATGCCTTTGACGTTCGGATCGGACAAGATGATCTTGAACGCCTCGGTCACTTTCTCCTTCGTTGCGCCGCCGCCTACGTCTAGGAAGTTGGCCGGAGATCCGCCGAAATATTTAATGATGTCCATAGTCGCCATGGCAAGTCCGGCGCCGTTGACCATGCAGCCGATGTTGCCGTCCAGAGCGATGTAGGAAAGATCGAATTTGGAAGCTTGAATCTCCTTGGCGTCCTCTTCGTCCAGATCGCGAAGCTCGACGATGTCCTTGTGGCGGAACAACGCGTTGGAATCGAAGTTCAGCTTGGCATCCAGCGCCATAACGTCGCCGGAGCCGGTAACGACAAGCGGATTGATCTCCGCGATCGAGCAGTCCTTGTCTTCGAACGCCTTGTACAGCGCGAGCATGAACTTGATCGCTTTGTTAACCAGCTCGCCAGGAATGTTAATATCGTAAGCCAACTGCCGGGCTTGGAACATCTGAAGTCCGACGGCCGGATCGACGACAACCTTAATGATCTTCTCCGGAGAATGTGCGGCGACTTCCTCGATATCCATGCCGCCTTCCTCAGAGCCCATCATAACGACGCGTCCGGTTCCCCGGTCTACAACGACGCCAATGTAATATTCTTTCTTGATGTCGCAGCCTTCTTCGATCAGAAGACGCTTAACTTCCTTGCCTTCAGGCCCGGTTTGGTGCGTGACCAATACTTTGCCCAGCAATTCCTTCGCATAGTTCGCGACGTCGTCCAAGCTCTTGGCGATTTTGACGCCGCCCGCCTTGCCGCGTCCGCCCGCGTGAATCTGGGCCTTGACTACGGTAACCGAGCTTCCGAGTTCTTTCGCGGCGCTGACAGCTTCGTCGACGGTAAACGCCACTTTGCCGCGCGGCACGTTAACGCCATACTGCCTCAAGACTTCCTTGCCTTGATACTCATGAATATTCATGACTCTGGCATCCTCCCGTTGTGCGCTTTGATATCGAGTGCGGCGAATCGCCCTGACGCAAGCGCCTGGCGAGGCCGTCACAGCTTGCCCCACATTCAGCGATGCGGGCATCGCTATGTAACAAAAACCTTCATCATTGTATCATTATTTAGGGTTTGCTTCCTCACTTTTTCATCTTTTTATTAGTCTAATTTGGCAATGGTTTCATCTCATATTGATATGGAAGTCAGCCTAACATATCTAGTTTTTGTGATAAATGCTTATTTTATTCTTTGTCTTCGGATGACCTCAGCGGTAGGTTGCCCTCAGAATTCCGGCTCCAAGCGCCGACTGTATGATTTTTTTGGCGTCTCTAACGGAGATTGTCTCCCCTCTGCTGAAGATTCGAGCGAAAGCTATCATCTTATTCGGTTGTCTTTCCGATAATATCCCATATCTAGAAAAAGGAGACTGAGCTACAAGTATGAGAATAGATACGCACCGCGCGCTTCCATCGGCCTCGCGTCCAATCCCACGCAGCCTCGGAGATGACGCGTTCAGTTCCGTCATGCTCGAAACGGAGACAAAAGAAGATAAGCCGGACGAAAAAAAAGGAAAGCTGGTCGCGGTCAGCGAAGAGGGGTACATGCGGCAATATCTGGTCAGGCCGGATGGTACCAAGGTTCTTCTCAGCGAGATGAAAGAACGCGAGGAAGGCGCCGAGACGACCGGCAACTACTCGCGTCCCCAAGCAGCCCCTCTGCCTATTCAGGAAGACGGGCTCGGCCGCAACGCGCGGGAATTGATAGACCTATTGAACCTCCAAGCCGGAGCAACCGCTCCCTCGCAAGCTTTCAAGCCATTCTCAGGCGGAGAATAATACTCGCGTATTTGACAACGCGGCTCGCTCCATGTATGCTGATAGCAATCGAATATGTCCGGAAAGGAAGCACCTTCCGCGTCTAACGAATCGTTGACGGAGGAGAGTGTTTTTTTCGTGTATGCGAAAATTATGAGCGCAAGCGTGCTAGGGATAGAGGGCAGATTCATTGAGGTCGAGGTCAATATTTGCTCCGGACTGCCCCAAGTGTCCGTAGTGGGATTGCCGGATTCGGCCGTGCGGGAGTCGGTCGAGCGGGTGCGGGCCGCGATTCAGAACGGCGGGATGAAATTTCCGCTGGATCGCGTCACGATTAATCTTGCTCCGGCCGATTTGCGCAAGGAAGGCAGCGCGTTCGATCTGGCTATCGCCGCGGGAATTTTGTGCGCAAGCGGACAGGTGAACGAAAATTTGCTGGAGAATGCCTTGTTTATCGGGGAGTTGTCTCTGAACGGAACCGTTCGCACCGTGCCCGGAGTGCTTTCTATGACAGAGTTGGCCCGCCGCGCAGGCATCCGCCGGGTGGTCGTGCCAGAGGCCGCCGTCGCGGAGGCTTCTCTCATCTCGGGCGTGGAAGTGTTCGGCATCTCTTCCCTCGCGGACTGGCTGAACGGCGGGGCTGACCCGGCGCCCGGAGAGTCTGGGCAGCGCTCTCGCGCCGGGTTCGACAAGGAGAAGTTGCGTTCTTTCGGATCGACCGGCCGTCAGCCCGGCTTCGTCTCAGCCGACGATCTCGATCTGGCGGATGTCGTCGGCCAGGAGCAAGGCAAGAGAGCTCTCCTAGTTGCCGCCAGCGGGATGCATAATCTCCTGTTCGTCGGACCTCCCGGAACGGGCAAAACGATGCTCTGCCGCAGACTCCCGACGATTATGCCTCCGTTGGGCGATGAGGAAGCGCTCGAGGTAACTAAAATCTTCAGCGTCTGCGGCAAGCTTGGCGGAGCATCCTCCCCCGGGCTTGTTCGACGCCGCCCTTTCCGTACTCCTCATCACACCATTTCAACCGCAGGCCTGATCGGCGGCGGCTCCATCCCGAAGCCAGGAGAGGTGACGCTGGCCCATCATGGCATTCTGTTCCTGGACGAGATGCCCGAATTTTCGCGCGTCTGCCTAGAGGCGCTCCGCCAGCCGCTGGAAGACCGAGAGGTCACGATCGGCCGCGCCCGAGGCGTCTGCCGCTTCCCCGCGAGATTTATGCTCGCCGCCTCGATGAATCCCTGTCCGTGCGGCTTTCATGGAGGAGATACGACCGATCGCCCTTGTACATGCTCGCCCGCCGCCATTGCAAGATATCGCGCTCGAATGTCCGGTCCGCTTGCCGACCGTCTCGATCTCCAGGTCCAGCTTCCCCGCCAAACGGCGCACGCCCCCGCTTCGGGCGGAATGACCTCCGCCCGCGCCGGGGAGATCGTCGCAGATGCGGCGAAGCGGCAGCGCTTGCGTTATGCGAAGCACGGTTTGCAGTGGAATAGCCAGCTGCAGGGCCCTCTATTGAGAAAATACGCCAAGCTTTCCCCCGATGCGGAAGCGCTGCTTCAGCAAGTATACGCCCAGCTCGGTCTCAGCTTCAGAGCGCATGATCGCATTCTGAAAATTTCCCGAACGATCGCCGATTTGGCCGGCAGGGAAGCCATTCTCACCGAGGACGTGGCGGAAGCGATCAACTACCGCAGCCTTGATCAGCCGCTGGAAGGGTAAGACTCGGGATTACTTTAAGGTTAAAGCAAAAAAGTCCAGAGGATCTTCCTCATGGACTCTCTGCATGAATCATATCGGCCAACGGAAACCGGTCCCCTCCGACTTGAAACCACCCTGCAACCGGATCGATCTTCTCTACGATTCCAGCAACAATGAGCATCTCCTGAGGGTCGTACATTCGCACCTTAACCGGAAACGAGTATTGGAGAGAATTTTGTACGATCCTGAACATCCGTTCCAATTCACCCTCATCCAACTCTGGACGATGACCTTGGAAGTTGTCCTCCTGCTTATTGCGCAGCAAAATTTGATCTTTATGCTCAGGCAGCATCATTCGGCTCGACTCCCACAGTCCGTTGCCTTCAAGTTTTTTTCTAATCACAAATAGTGGCCTCCTATTTTGCCTGCCCGATCTATGGCCTGCCCCGCTGCCGTTACGGATACGGCACGCATGATGATGGTGTTGCCATACTTTCGTTTCAAGGCATCCGTCGTTTGCTCTAAAGCGCGAAACTTTTCTCTGTCATCGAATAAGGAAACTTGATACTGCTCGCCGTTCGATAGCTCTGACAGGCTTATACCCAGCTTTCTTAGCGGGGAATTGTCCCAATGCTCCATAAACAGCTTAACAGCCGCATCATAAACCTGATTAGTCACATTCGTCGGATCCGTCATTTTGAATTGACGATGGAAACCGGTCGGTTTGTCATAATTAGCTCCCATCGCTCCGACGGAGACAACGCCGCCCATCAAGCCTATCCCCCGGCAACGCTGACAAACCAATTCAGACAGTTCAAGCAGAATGACCTTGATATCCTCCAGCTTGCCGTAGTCTCTAGGCAACGTCATCTGATGACCGACCTGCTTGGGCGGTTGCTCGTGGGTATACGGAGCGACAGGACTGTCATCTAGCCCGTTGGCGATCCTCCAATACATCTCCGCATGAATGTCACTGTTTTTGCCAAACTTTTGTCGCATGATTTGCTTGAGCTTGGCAAGCGGAGTTTGCGCGATATGACCAATTGTCGACAGACCCATCGCGTTAAAATGTGCGGTCATCCGGTTGCCCACCATGAACATTTTGTTGACGGGCATCGGCCATAACTTCTCCAACAGATCCGTTTTGCAGAGCAGGGATAATCCGTCTCTGTTTTTTTTGGCCCAGAGGTCGCATGCCATCTTGGCCGTCACCTTGGAGTAGCTGATTCCGAGTCGGGTATAGATCCCTGTCTCCTTCCGGACCTTCTCTTGAATGGAGCGGGCAATTTGCAAGGGCGTGCCAAAGAGACTCTGACTGCCGGTCACATCAATAAACTGCTCGTCTATACTGTAGGGTTCTACAAGGTTGGAGTAGGAGCGATAGATCTCCGTAATTTGCATCGATACGTTAATGTAATACTGCATACGGGGGCGTACGATGACGGCTTCGGGGCATTTTTCAAAGGCTGTGCGAAGAGTTTCCGCTGTTGTCACGCCTCTAGCCTTGGCCAGCGGGCAAGCGGCAAGTATGATTCCGGATCTCCTCTCGGGATCTCCTGCGACGACAACGGGCTTAGTTTCCCATTGCGGATTGTCGGCCTTCTCGCAAGAGGCGTAGAAGCTTTGACAATCGGCCAGCATCACGACTCTTTCCGGCTTCATAACCTCACCCTGTCGTCAACTGAATTCCTGTGTATTGACTTGCTTTACTTAAAATTTCGGCACGAATCAGGCTCCAAAACAGGGACATATTGTGCCGGTAACCGCGACACAGGTACGCCGCATTGACCCCTAGATCGGTGCTCTTGTTCTCGATGACCTTGATCCCCGATCGCTTCATTTTGCTCCTGAGATCAAACTGTTCGGCAAAGATGTCTTCTCTTACTTTTCTAAGCGCATTGATGAGCAGCAGATCCGTTTTCAGCCCGCATTTCTCAATTACGGAAATGTCCTCGTCGATGTAATCCAGCATAATGGGAATAACAAGAAAGTCTTGAACGAGCTGGTGCTCCTCCCGCGTTACGCTTGCCGGCAGTTTGCGCGTGCTCATGCCGCCCTCCCGACTGGCTGAACGGCCAGAACCCGATCGATTCTTAAGGACCGCAGAGCATGTTTCCTCAGGTCATAAGCCAAAATGGTTTCATTGGTGACTTTCCGAACGCTTACGATACGCTGCGTAATTACATTCTTTGCGTCTTGATAAATAATTTGCACGATCCAGCCTTCGTACTTTTCGTACATGCTTAATCGCCCCCGGATAGAACGTTTGTTCCCACTATACTACGAACAATTGTTCCCCTTCAAGTGGTAAAATATGCAGTATCGAAAATTGGGCTGCAATCAATTCCCCCCTGTCTCCCTCAAAGGTAATTCATGTGCAATATAAAAAAAGAGGATGCCGCAAAATCACGGAATCCCCGACGTAAATCGTTTTGTTCCAAACCATAATGTTGGAGTGGCTTGCTTGTTGGTCGACACCCAGTCATTCTAGGAACAATTTTTAGCCGCGTATTCGTCAAGCTTCTTCAAAAATGGGCCGATTTTTCTTTCGGATTCTAGTGCCCATTGTAACCGACGCTTTGTAAAAGGGAGTCTCTTGAAGGGGGATAACACTAAATAGGTCGTGTATGGAAATCGTAACAACGCGCGCAAAAGCTTGAAATCGTTCTTGTGAAGCTTCGAAACTTGACGATAACCATCCAAAATAGCCGATGCGATCGAAAAGTTCCATTTATAATCTTTGCATGAATTATAGATGACCCGGTATAAATCATAGGCTCGCAGGTCTACATGAACGGTCTCGAAGTCGATAAGGTAAGTACCTTTGCTATTTATAATAAAGTTGCTGGGCCCCCCGTCTCCATGACACAGAATACCGAACTTTCGCGGATTACGACGGTATTGGTAATATCCGCTGCCTTGCAGCAATGCTTTCGCCCGGTTCGAGTAGCGCAAGATCTCCGATCCGTGTTGTTTGATAAACCGGCTATTAGATAGACTAAAAGCATTTCTTCTTGCTTTTACAATTTTGTGTTTAATGTATCCTTCCCTATGTCTTAATGCGGAGTACCAGGATCCAATCCTGCTATAAGCGATCTTCCCTTTTATTCCGGCATGCCCTGCCTTATGAAAGCGAGCCAAGGCGACGCCGCACCTTCGCATATCCGATAATGAACGTGGAGAGGGTTTCCTCCCTGATATCCAGGGCGTTAAGACATAATGCTCTCCTTTTCGGGAAGTTGCATAGGGTTTGCGCCCCTCTGGGGTGTTGGGATTACGCCATGCCACAAGCGATCCATTTCGTTGGATCCTGAGCAAGATACGGTCAATCCACTTTAATCTCCCCACTCGTTTTGGCATCCGCTTCAAACTGAACGTCTTCCCTTTTGATGTGACAATCCGATATATGCCGCCTCGAATTTTCTTCTTCCTGCTTATCTTAATCCCAAAACGCTCAGCAATAGGGTTAATCATCGATTCGCTCATGCTATGTTCTCCTCTTTAATTTCCTGAACAATGACTTGTATTTTCTAGCGATAGCAGGCCATCTAAACCGAGCGGCAGTTGATCGAGCTCGGATGATTCGTTTCCTTGAAAGGGCAGGATGCTTCCAGAACGATTTGATGGCCTTAGCAATACTCGCATGATCAACCGAGCGAATGATTTGAGCATTTTGTTTGTTCACAAATTCCTTTAATCCACCCGACAAGGTAGAAATAAGAGGCACTCCGTTTGCCATTGCTTCCAGCGCAACCAAGCAGAACGATTCGGATTTACTTGGAATAATTACGGCTCCGTAAGAAGCGTACATCCGTTGCACAGCGGCATATGGCCTTTTTTTCACCCAACGAATTCGGTTTGCCGCGCCAACTCGCCTTGAAAGGGTTCTAAGTTTTCTTTGATAGCTCGGTTCGCCGCTTCCAACGATCGTTAAACGAACATGACTATGATTTCTAGATAACAACGCAATGGCCCTAATTAATGGCTCGAGTCCTTTGGAAGAAATAAGTCTGCCAACGTAGAGCAAATTTTTCGGTGTGCCCTTTTTCTTCTTGAATATCGGCTTAACGCCATGGGGAATCACAACCGCTGAACGAATGCCCATTCGTGGATAGCGTTTTTTAATTGCTCTAACCTGGTATTTGCTTGGAACGATAATTTTTTTTGCAATACGAAACAATTTCGTTTGGTTTTTCCCGGAGGTCGATTTGATTCCATGCGATGCGAGAGAATGGCATGAATAGATGATTGGGGCCTTGAACCGCGCTTTTGCCTTATTGGCCGTATCCGCAAAATCCGTGCTATGCACATGAACGAAATCCGGCCGAATATAGCCCTTCGAAGAAACAGCGCGCATGACGGAGGAAGCTTTGAATTCTTTTTTGAAACGGTTATAATATCGGGAATTTCGGGGGAATCGAAGAACACGAAGATTTACACTCGGATGAGATACTGACAATCGATTGGATGAACCCGAGCAAAGCACTGTGACTTTTACGCCGGCCTTGCTCAGAGCCTTCGATAAATGAGTAGCGGCGACCCCCAACCCCCCTCTAATATTGGGTTGGAACTCGTATGACATGACCCATACTTTAAGCCTGCTCTTAGTATTCACTCATTCCCTCCTTTCTCCAAAAGTCAGCTTGACCACTAAGTGTCGCATTACCATCTAAGTACACTCGCCCTCTGTCCGAAACTCTGTTCAGAGTAGCGTATGTATTTAGGCTCGAAATCGCACTGGGCCGCTGTCCGTTGCCTCAAACCCGCGGTAACTAGGTTATTCCCTTGGTCGATGCTCCGAGCCGACTCCATCGAGCACAATCCTCAACGGGCTTCATAGCAATCCTCAATTTATTCCTGCTAGACCGCAAAAAAAGAACGACAGCTCGCCTCTGCCGTTCTCGCTATTTCAAGGTTTCACCCTTTGTCGGATATCGCTCCCCTAAGCCATTCCAGGAGGTCCGCGGCTTGCTTGTTAACCCTGGAAGCGACGTTCGTCTCCCGCTCTATGAACACCTTCCCGTTCCGGTTATCTTCAGCAACGGCGGCCGCGCAGCTTCAGGCGAGTCGCTTGCGCTTGAACAGCAAATACATAAAAAACGGAGCTCCTACTCCCGCCGTAAACACACCCGCAGGGATATCGAGCGGCTGGAAAAGCATTCTTCCCGCCAGATCCGCCAGCAATAAAATAATCGCTCCGAGAAGGGCCGATACGGGAATGATAAGGCGATAAGAATTGCCGGCCAGCTTTCTGGCCATATGCGGAGCCAGCAAGCCGACAAACGATATCGTTCCCGCCACTCCGACCGCAGCGCCGGCCAGAGCGACGCTATAGAACAAAACGACCATTCTGCTGAGCTGAAGCCGACTGCCGAGCCCGATAGCGGTATTTTCCCCCAACGATTGAATGTTGAGATCCTTGGCATACAGCATGGACAGCGGAAGGATTGCGGCCACCCACGGCCATAGCGCCTTAATGTAGGTCCAATTCGTTCCGTAGATGCTGCCCGTCATCCAATTCAGCACTTGGGGAGCCAGATAGGCCGGCCCGCTGATCAGCAGGAACAGCGTCAGAGCGCCCATCGCCGTTGATATCCCCAAGCCGATCAGCACGAGCCTGAAGGGCGCCACTCCGTTCTTCCAGGCAAGCGCGTAATTCAGGAAAGCTACGATGAAGGCCCCGGCGACGGCGACCAGCGGGACCCAATGAATGCTATAGCCCGTAAACAAAGTCATGAAGGCGACGACCGCGACGGAGGCTCCCCCGGTCACGCCCAGCAAATCCGGCGAGGCGAGCGAGTTGCGAATGACGCCCTGCAGCAGAGCTCCCGCAACCGCTAAGGCTGCCCCGATCAACAGCGCGGCGATAATGCGCGGCAGACGGAACTGGACAATGATCATGTCGCTGCCTGCCTCGTTCCGACCGACGAGCGAGAGCAACACCTCCCGCACCGGAATGCGGGTGCTTCCAAGCGACAAGCAGATCAGCATAAGGCCGGCCAGAAGCAGACCCAGCGTCAGCAAAAGCGCGATCGATTTGCGATAATGAGTGCTAAGCATGGGCCCTCCTTCTCGCCACATAGATCAGAAAAGGAACGCCGATAAGCGCAGTGGCAATGCCTACCGGAACTTCCTTCGGCATCAGGATGAACCGCGAGGCGACATCCGCCGTCACCAGCAAGATGGCTCCCGTCAGCGCGGAATAGGGCAGCAGCCAGCGGTAATCGTTGCCCACGAAATACCTGCACAGGTGCGGCACGATGAGGCCGACAAACGCGATGGGGCCCGCAATGGACACGGAGCCCCCCGCCAGAAGAACGACCGATACGGCCGACAACGACCGGACAAGCCTCAATCGCTGCCCCAGCCCCTTCGCGTTGTCCTCCCCCAGAGCGAGAACGTTCAGCGAGCCCGACAGGAGCAGAGCAAGGAGCAGACCCAGCAGCATATAGGGGAACACCGTCGTCAAATGCTCCAGCTTCCTTCCCGATACGGAGCCGACCATCCAGAACAAGGCGGAGTCCAGCGAATCTTTATTGATCAAAATAATTCCCGAGGTGACCGAGGATGCGAAAGCCGCAACCGACGCCCCGGCTAACGTGATTCGAATCGGCTCGAAGCCTCCGCCTCCTTGCGTGCCCAGCGCATATACGAAGACCGAGGTGACCGTCGCGCCGATCAGCGCGATCCAGATCATGCCGCCCATCGTGAGCGACGAACCGAAGGCGGCCAGTCCGATTACAATAAATAGCACGGCTCCGGAATTGACCCCGAATAACGATGGCGAGGCTAACGGATTCCTCGTCAGCACTTGCATGACCGCCCCCGCAACAGCCAGACTTGCGCCTACCGCAGCGGCGATCAACGCACGGGGCACCCGCGCGGTCGTCACAATCAGATGCTCATTCGAGCCGTCGAATTGCCGATAAGCCTTCCACAGATCGTTCAGATCAAAAGTATGAAGCCCGTACAAAATGCTTGCGAGCATACTTGCCATGAGCAAAACAAAGCCGATCGTCAGGCCGATAAGCCTCCCTCTCGGACCATGCGCCGTAAATCCCATGTTTCCCGTTTCCCTCCCAAGGGCTTGTCCGCCGCGCCAAAGCCGCGGTTCGTATCCGCACGAATAAAGAAAAGCTAACGTCTTATCGTAACGACGTCAGCTGCTGATTCGATGCCAGGACCTATCCTACCTCGAAATACTTCGCGATTTCATCCAGAAGCAGGTTAGCCGCCTTGTAGCCGCCCGCCGTATTCCAGATGGCCTCGTCGACTTGGATCACCTTGTTGTTTTTATAGGCGTTCAGGTTTTTGAATAAAGGATCATTCATCCATTCTTCCACGACCTTCGCAGCGTCGGTCTTGCCGGGAGCCTCCGTGACGAAATAGAACATCACATCGCCGTCCATGCTCGGTATCGTTTCCTTGGTCATCACTTCGATGAACGAATCCTTGTCCTGAGAAGCCGGACGGGCAATGCCCAATTGATCCAGCAGCACTCCCGCAAAGGTTTGCTTCTGGTAGATCCGGACTTGGGAGGCGGAGATGCGGACAATCGATACCTTCGTATCCGCTTTGCTGCCCAGCTTGGCTTTGACATCGGCGACACGCTGATCGTAGAGGGCCATCGCCTGCTCTCCCTCTTCTTTCTTATTGACCGCTTCCGTATAAAGCTTGAAGTTGACCTTCCAGTCCCCGCCCAGATCTTCGGCGAATACGGTAGGCGCAATCTGCTTCAATTGCTCGTAGACCTTCTCTTGTCTGACCTTGTTGCCGATAATCAAATCAGGTTTGAGGGTGGCGATCATCTCGATATTCGGCTGAAGCTCGTCCCCCACGACGGACACATCCTGCATTTCTTCTTTAATGTGATCGTACCACGGCTCGCCGACCCAGGATTGCACGGCTCCGATCGGCTTGATTCCGACGGCGAGCAGAGCTTCGGTGCCTTCGTTCGTCAGGATAACGACACGCTCCGGCGTGCCTGTCAGCGTCTCTTCTCCCATGGCATGCTTGATGACCCGGGGCGTCTCGACTTCCGGCGACGCGGCAGCCGACGGAGCCGGTGTCGCAATGCTGCTGCTGGAGGGGCTTGCGGGGCTGCCGCCGGCGGCATTCGAATTGGTCGAACCGTTCGAGCACGCGCTTATCATTAAGGCGAGGCAAAGCAGCAAGGTTGCCGCCATAGAGTGTTTTGTTCTTCTTTGCATGTGTAAATCCCCTTCTCGGTTATATTGATAATGATTATCATTAACAATATAGCCTTGAAGCCTCCTCCTCGCAATGGGATATTTCGACAGAACGGATGGATTATTTCGACCTCCGTCCGGGCTGAGGCCGTGATTTCTGAACGCGGTGGGTGCGCTCCCGGTAATTTTCTTGAACAGCCGGCTAAAGTAATAGCTGTCCGAGTAGCCGACGCTCTCCGCGATCTCCTTCAGCGTGTGCTCCGTATTGAGCAGCAGCTCCTTGGCTTTGTTCATGCGAACCTGGATTAAGTAATCGATCGGACTCGTATGGTGGCGGCTCTTAAACATTCTTAGAAACTGCCTGGAGTTGCACTCCAGCGTCTCCACAAGCCATTCCAGAGTAATAGGCTCCTTATAGCGCTCATGAATGTACCGAATGGCTTGCGCTATGACATCCGGTTTAACCGGGTGAATTCCCTGATGCTGCATTTGTTTCATCAGCTCATTCACGAATTGATAGAACAACGTTTTGGACTGTAGCTTAGCCAAGCCGTCCGTCCCTTGCCATTCCCTGACCATCGACTCTACTGTAGCGTACAAGGCGTTCGGGTAATGCGGAGTAAATCCATACTGGGTCTGGAACGGATTCTCGGCGGCCACCAGCGAAGCGAGCTCTTGACTGCAGGGCAGCGGCAAGGTCGCTTTGTATAAAATCATATCGAACTCGAACCGTTCCTCGGCCGCGATATCCAGACACAGCCCTTTGCCGCCGTGCAAGATGCGATGTCGTTCGCCTTTGCCCGGAATGCCGTCCATCTGAATTTGCGCGGTGCCGCGCTGGATATACAGAAAAGCGCTGGAGGGCAAATGGTAGGAGCGCATCGTTTCCCCTTGGTTCAGCAGTACATGGCGAATATCCATGATTTTGACGAAAACATGGTTCCATAGCAAAATATGATTGCTGAGCTTCATCGTGTGTCATCATCCCCTTCTGTGCCGCTCATCTCTCTCGTGCTCGATCTCCCTTTGACATTATAAATGATAACGATTCTCACTATCAACAACAATAACACGATAAAAGAAAATAGGGCACCCCCTGTTAAGGGGACGCGAGGATCGTCGCCAACCGGCGGATTCATCCTCTATGCGCCCTCCTTAGCAAAAGCGAGCCCTTCGTCATCCAGCTCTAATTAATTCCAAGCGCCGTCACTCATAAATGCGAGTCAGCACCTCGCCCAATTCGTCCAACGCTTCCGCCTCCCGTTCGCCGTCCACCTCCAACGTAACCTCGTCATGGGTTTTCAAGCCGAGCGTCAGCATGCCTAAAGAGCTTTTGCCGTTGACTCTCCGGCCCTTGCTGATCAGATGCACCTCGCACGGAAGAACCGTCGCTTTCTCTACGAACAGCTTCGTAGGCCGAATATGGAAGCCTTGCGGATTCGCGATCTTATACGTTTTGGACAACATAAGCCTCTCTCCTCGTATAGTATCTTTTGAAAGCATCTTTAAGTCAGTTTCCAGTCCCCGAGGGGCTGGAAAGGAACTTTTGAAATTTCCAGCGAATCGCTCCTT